>JANODM010000160.1:0-2362 GCA_031412695.1 Alphaproteobacteria bacterium | reverse complement strand
CCGCGCCCGCACATCAAAGGCTTTGCCCCGCATTTTCAAAAGCAAGCCGCCGAGATTATCAGTGTTTTGAAAAAACTAGGGCCTGCCAAGATAGGCACGCTGATGGATATCAGCGAAAAACTGGCCAAGCTGAATGATGCGCGCTTCAAAGGGTTCCATACTACGCCGACCGTCGACGATACCGATCTTGCCATTCTGGCGTTTCAAGGCGATGTCTATCAAGGCTTAAACGCAGCGACCTTGACGGACGCCCAAATCAAAGCCGCGCAACATCACATCGGCATAGTGTCGGGCCTGTACGGGGTGTTGCAACCGCTTGATCTGATCCAACCCTATCGACTGGAAATGTCCACCACCTTGCCGGTGGGGGCGTCTAAAAATTTATATGCGTATTGGAGTGATATGATCACCAAGCGCATCAACGCGTTAGTCGCGAAAAACACATCACGCGCCGTCATCGGGTGTGCGTCGCAGGAATATCTAGGCGCCGTCGATGTGAAAAAACTGGATATGCCGTTTATTCAATGCGATTTCAAAGAAATGAAAAACGGTAAGCCGACGATTGTCGCTTTGTTCGCCAAACGCGCCCGCGGCATGATGGCCCGCTATGTCGTCGAACACGGCGTCACCGACCCTGCCGTGTTGAAAAAATTTAATGGCGGCGATTACGCGTTTGATAAAAAAAATTCAACGGATGACAATTTCGTCTTTGTGCGTTAGAATTCTTTCCATGCAAACCATCACCCTGCCTGAAATCAATATCCCCGATAACATCACGCAGACGCCGCAAGGCTCGGTGACGGTGCCCGGGCTTTCCGTTCCGTCACGTTTAGTCGTCATCGACCCTCTGTTGATCAAAAAACTAATTGATGCCGCACGGCTTGCGACTGAGACCGCCTATCGTCATCCAAGCGCACCCCATTTCCCGGTTGGTGCCGCTGTGATCATGGCGGATGACGGCGAAGCAGAAATTTTCAACTCGGCCAATTCTGAAATGGCTGTTTTGAATGCAGGCATTTGCGCGGAACGTGCGTTGTTGCATTACGTCGCAGCAAAAGGGTTTCGTCGTATCAAAATGCTGGCCGTGACCACACCGCATCGATCAAGGGAAATAAATCTACGATCCCCGTGCGGCCTATGCCGCCAAACCATCGCGGAATTCGCTGATGATGACACGTTGATTATTTTGGATCATGATCGCCCTGATACTTTAGGCGATATTCTCGACATCGCGCGGCTTTTGCCGTGGCGCTATCAGTTCCTAGGTTAAACGCTAATTATTCGGGTTGCGGAGAGGTACCGTAAGGATGGTCTTTTTTCTGCTCACGGAAAGCTTCTAATCCTTGTGCAAATTTTTCTAAAATTTCTCCGATTATTCTGCCCTCAGGTAGTTCAGCTTTATTTTCCGTCTCGGGAATCCACTTATCTAATGCGTCGATATTCCCCTGAACATAGTCATTTTTGCCGTCTAAAACAAAATAATCGATTGTCAGCATACAGTGCAATGCGTTTAGTGCTGCAATGCCCTCACCGTCATTGCGAAATCCGAACAGACGCTGACCGTCGGGATCGTAATCAAAATCCTCGACGATATCAGCATCATTGATTGCATCTTTTGTCCGTTCGATTTTAGGTGTCAAACCCCAACCAATCCATACTTGCCAACTACCGATTGCCAAAAAAGCCGGTTTGTTTTCCGGAGAAAATTTTTTCGTTTTTGTTTCGATGATGTCGTGTGCGATTCTTTTTTTCACATTATTTGTATCCATGATGACACTTTTTTTTCGCGTTTTTCGGGTACCTCGCAAGTCTACTCGAAAATGAATCACTTTATGAGTCGGTTTTTGAATCAAGCTTCTGAAATGGGGTATTTTTTTGGCGCGCTTGAGACCCAAAACCTGTCGAAACGCGATTTTTCGCGTTCGTGCGTTACCGCCTGATCTTTGATAAAATCAAGACAAAAATTTTCATCTCAACCACAAAATTTTGTAGGAATGGAGTTAATATGAGCGAGTACTCCAAACTAGATTTATTTCGCCGCGAGGTGGATACTCAGGTTGCGATTCTGAAGCAGATTCTGCCCGTTATTAGGACACAGCTCGCTGCAACAGAACTAGATCAAGCGGTGCGATCGACTCACTCGCTCTGGGGCACAGCCCGCCTCGTTGAACTGGAAGTTGCTGCTAATTTGGCACAGGCAATGAAGGAATGCTTTGCTGCCGCTGAGAGCAAAACCGTAACGTTAGGTGATGAACAAATTGATGTTCTGCTCCATGCCAGCGATTTACTCTTCAACATGAGTCGGGCGGCAGAGCAAGACTTGGAACAATGGATGACGGCACATTCCTGGGATTTAGCAACC
>JANODM010000159.1:0-3382 GCA_031412695.1 Alphaproteobacteria bacterium | reverse complement strand
AAGCCGATCAGTCCGGTGTGGAATTAGACAATGTGAAAATGTCCATGAATCCGTTTGATGAGATCGCCGTCGAAGAAGCCGTCAAATTGAAAGAAGCCGGCAAAGCGACCGAGTTGGTTGCCGTCACCATTGGTCCCGCACAAGCTGTCGATCAATTGCGCACGGTCTTGGCGTTGGGTGTTGATCGCGCCATTCATATTCCTGCTGACGGTGTTGTCGAACCGTTGGTGGTTGCAAAATTATTGGCTGCCATCGTTGCCAAAGAAAATCCTGATTTAGTGATCATGGGCAAGCAAGCCATTGATGACGATTCCAACCAAACCGGTCAGATGCTGGCCGCGTTGTTGGACTGGCCGCAAGCGACCTTTGCGTCCAAAGTCGCGTTTGAAGGATCCGACGTACACGTAACGCGCGAAATCGACGGCGGTTTGGAAACGGTTGCGGTGTCAATGCCCGCGATCATCACGACTGATTTGCGCTTAAACACGCCGCGCTATGCGGCCTTGCCGAATATCATGAAAGCGCGTCAAAAACCGATTGAAACACATGCGCCGGACAGTTTAGGTGTCGCAATTGCGGCCCGTATGAAATCTGTCAAAGTGACCGAGCCGCCAAAACGCAAAGCGGGGATCAAGGTTGCCGACGTTGCCGAATTGGTAAAACGACTCAAAGAAGAAGCGAAGGTGCTGTAATGACAATTCTGGTTCTTGCCGAGCACGATCATCAAACGATCAAGCCGTCGACATTGTCTACGATTACAGCCGCCAAGCAGCTGAATCAGCCTGTGCATCTGCTGATACTGGGAAATAATCCAAGCGGTTCTGTGGCTCAGGCGCAAACATTGGACATTGAAAAAGTACTTGTCGGTGATGATGCAGGCTTTGAAAAACCGATGGCGGAAACATTCGCCGCCACTGTACTGGAACTTGCTGCGAATTACGATTTTATTCTGGCTCCTGCGACGACGTTTGGAAAAAACATTTTGCCACGCATTGCGGCTAAACTGGATATCCAGCAGATCAGCGATGTGATCGCCGTCGTCAGTCCGACGCAGTTCACCCATCCGATTTATGCAGGGAATGCGTTACAAACGTTGGAAACAACCCAAGCAAAAAACGTTTTAACCGTGCGACCTACGGCTTTTGCGCCGATGACGTTGAATAGTGGTACGGCAGCTGTTGAAAAAATTGCGGCTAAACCTGTTGCATCGCGAGCACGTTTCGTCGATTTGCAAGAATCCAAAGGCGACCGTCCTGAATTAACCTCGGCACGCATCGTCGTATCGGGAGGCAGAGGCGTCGGGTCCAAAGACAATTTCAATGTAATCGAAAGCCTGGCAGACAAACTCAAAGCAGCTGTCGGTGCATCACGTGCCGCCGTAGATGCAGGCTATGTTCCGAATGATTATCAAGTCGGTCAGACGGGTAAAATCGTCGCGCCCGATTTGTACATTGCTGTTGGAATTTCAGGCGCGATACAACATTTAGCGGGAATGGGCGGATCAAAAGTTGTTGTTGCGATCAACAAGGATCCTGACGCGGCCATCTTCCAAATTGCGGATTACGGTCTGGTCGCGGATTTGTTTCAGGCCGTACCTGATTTGATCAAAGCACTTTAATCTTAGAATTTATACGCGGCCATTTTGATGGTCGCGGCATCTGGTCCGTAAAGCGGCCATTCGCCTTTGCTGAGCGATGTAAGCGTCGTCGTCTCTTGACCAAAGCGGTCACGATAGACCCAATAGTTCGCGAGTACGCGTGCGATAAATCCGCGCGTTTCAGACATAGGCAAGCTTTCAATGAATAAGAACGGATCATCTTTGTACGAAATCGTTTTCTTCCAGCGCGCCAAATTACCGGGGCCTGCGTTATAGGCTGCGGCCAGATATACCAAATTATTTTCAATCTGGGACATATCCAGCAAGTAACGCACATAGCGTTGACCCAAAGCAATATTGACCTCGGGCTTGTGAAGATCTTTTGCGTCGAACGAAGAGTCGCTGACGAATTTCGCTGTGCGCGGCATGAGTTGCATCAAGCCTTTAGCGCCCGAACGGCCATTCAATGCGTTCGTATCAAACTTGGATTCCTGGCGGATCAACGCGTTGATCAACGCAGAGTCTACGCCTGCCGCTTCATCGCCTTTCCACGGCACAACCGGATAAAGGGCAGCATCATATAAATTGCCGTTCGATTGGTTGACAGCATTGCCTAAGCTAAGCGCCAGGCTTGAAAGTTTGAAATGATTAGCTGCGGCGACCAACGCTTTTTCTAAACGTTTGTTGCCGTTCGGGTGAACTTGGCGGAATTCCGTTTCAGCCAAGGCCGTTTGGCCGATATCCAACAACGCTAAGGCGCGCTTGGCCGATGCATGGTTCTTGAGAACGTCTAAAAGATTAGCTGTTAAAGGCGGTTCGTTCCACGAGAAATTCTCTTGCGGGTCTTCGCCTAATTTTTCCAAAGCGACGAGGCCATAGAAGGTGCGCGGATAGCTGGCCGCTTCATGCAACCAATCATCGCTTTCATTGCTGCGGCCTAAACGCGCATTGGCACGTGCGGCCCAAAACGCACTGGCCGAAAGCATCCACGGATTACGGCTGTGCGACGCCGTTACGGCTTCGAAATGTTTTGCGGATGTGTTGAAATCATTTTGTTGCCACGCGGCAAGACCGGCGATCCAATGAGCGATCGGCACGGATTTATCGGAACGTTTCGTCGCTTGTTCCGAAACTTTTAATGAGGAGTCATATTTACCGTTATAGTAGTATCCTGCTGCAATTTCGCCTAGCAATGAATCATATTCGACATTCGTCAACATGCGCGAGACTTTGGACTGGCCTAAATACGAATAGGCACTTGTTACATTGTCATTTGCCAAACGCTGTTTGATGGTGCTCATCAATTGACGAACTTGACCTTGGTCACGATGTGCAGGTTTGAAAACGTTCTGCGCTTTTTCTTCAGCTTTGAACCACGATAATTCGAGTGAGCCAAACAATTTTTTCGCGATTTGCGGTGCAGGTAATTCAGCAGGGTCGCTGTTGCGACGTTTTTGAGCCAGCTGATATACTTTATAAGCATCCGGATGATCGCCGTATTTAACCATCCAATTACGCAATTCGTCATAGGACGCTTTGTAATCATGCGCGCGAATGTAGCGGTCATATAAAACATGACCCATTAATACGGGATTGTGCACGCGGCGCATCAACGTATTCGCCTGGGCCCACGAACCGTTTTTCTGCGCATCAAAAATGCGCGCATACAACATTTGGTCATAGCTGGAAAGTTCGTAAAAGTTTTTGCGGTCGGCTTTGTTCGAAATCAAGGTGAACAAATCAACGCTATCGGGCAGGTGTCCGCTTTGCCAATCGGTTCCGCCT
>JANODM010000158.1:0-3198 GCA_031412695.1 Alphaproteobacteria bacterium | reverse complement strand
GTAAATTCGATAAACTCAAACCCGGTTAAAAACGGGGGTGGTTCAAATTTTTCAGGCAAATAAGCAATTTGCGATTTGATCATATTGTCGCCCGGGTTTTTACCCAAAATACTGGCCGATCCTTGGGTCGGTTTGCGTAAGCCCAACAACACTTTGATTAAGGTTGTTTTGCCCGCACCGTTCAAACCGATCAAGCCGAAACACTGGCCTTGGGGTACTTGAAACGTCACGTCATACAAGACTTGGGTTTTACCATAGGCGGTGGCTAAAGAATGGATATCGATAATTGAGGTCATTATTGCTGGGATCCTGAAATGATGGTGTCGGTGTCAAGTAAATAAATTTGATTGGTTCGCAGCGTGACATTGACGATACGTTGATTACCGATATCCATCCACCGCAAACGCACACGGTCGGATGACACGTTGATGCCCATGATACGGTCGGGAATATTTTTCGGCGTCACACGTTCGTTATTGATCCACACAGTCCAATCGTTTGAGCCGTTATAGATAATGCCTGTAATCGCAATGGCGCGCGGACCCATGTCGGTCGGATTGTCGGATTGGTTTTTAATATCGAATGCTTCGCGAGGAGCGATAAAGCCCTGATTGGCGCGCATAATTGAAATCAATTGGTTCGGTGTAAAGAAAATCGATTCTTTTTTCTTAACCGTATCGGTCGATACCAGTAAAGGCGTCGGCGAAACGATTTCACCGTCAGCAACAGGTGGTGGAGCCGCTATGACGGATGCGGGCGGTGTCGTACTAGGGGCAGCAAGTGCAGGATCATTTGCCGCAGGCAATAATGTCGGGATTGGAGGTTGAGCAAATTGCGCAGGATCAATGTCTTGGGCCATAGCCGCAAAGGACAAGACCGATACGATACAAAAAACCGGACAAAAAACAGTTGCGAATATTTTGATCATTGCGGTTGCCCTCCGAATGCTTGGGCTTCGGGTGCGTTCGGACTGACAGGTTTCGGCACCAGATTATACCATTTGAACGTCGCTTCGCTTTCGGCGAAATCAACCGGAATTTTTTGACTTAGGCGAGCAAGATTTTCGACATTCACATCTTCTTTGCGCGCCAAGGCAAACGAATCAGCGACAATCAAACCACCAAATTCTTTTTGGATACGTTCGATGAAATCGCGCATCTCGACGTCACTAAGACCTTTTAGTTTAACTTTGACCTCGCTTCGTACCAAATCCATATTCAACGCATAGCCTTGCGGATGATCCACTTTTTCCTGCGGCGCAATATCATAGCTTAATCCACGCACGCCCGTTTCAACACGTAACGTATCCATATTACCCCGCGCGATGATGCGGTCTTGCTGTCGCGTAAAGCCTTGAGTACTAAGCGCGTCGAAACGAGTTTCATTTATTTTTAATACCGCGTATTTCGACGGCAGATCGCGGATATCCTGTTGCAGACGAATACGGTCGTTCTGAACTGCGTTTTTTTCCGACGTCAATTGATTGAACTGAGGCAGAAACCATTTTTGCCAAGCACCACCCAAAGCGCCGCAAATGACCAACAACACGCACAAGGCGATAAATCGCTTGCGTCCCACCATCGTAATGAGCTCACGAATTTGCATTATTCAACAGCTCCTGTGATACGGATTGTAGAAGTTTGTTCCTGGACCATACGGCCTTCAATTTTCCCCTGCTCGACTTGTTCGGATACGCCTTGCACGGTTTGATCAATCGATAAATTACCAACCATTTGTGAAATATCGACCGTGCGGCCGGGAAGACGGGCTTGCAGACGCTCTGCCAATTCATTCGTCAAACGTGCAGCCTGATCCATCGGTGATGTTTCAACAAATCCTATGGTGAATTCAATGAACGCATTCGGCTTGACATGTGGGGCGCTAGGATCGGGTGGCGGCAAAGTCGGATCCGTATTTTCTTCTTGACGGCGAATTTCGATTTTTTTCAAAATGATTTTGCTCTTGTCGATCATATCGCTGATCGCGGTCAATGTCGGTTCGAAATCAATGCTTTTTTTCTTGAACTCGTCATATACGTCTAATGTAATCTTGGTTTTCTCGGGATCATATTTCAGCGTGTTTAATCGTTTAGCTAATTCGTCAAATTCATTTTGCAAAGCAATACGTTGGGTTTTTTGTTCAACGATTTCGCTGTTCAAGCCAAAAATTTTCGTTTGCAGATCGAAATCAACCCAGGCCAAATAAGCCGAGCCGAAAAATAAGGCGAGTATTGCAAAGCGCGCAAAAGAACGTGCTTTGGATACTTTGTCCAAAATTTGCGCCGAAAGCGGCATTAGTAATTTGCGTTGGATCCCGGACCATCCTGCGTGAATGATCTCGCCATATACGCCCTCGTCGCCTGACACCGTCGGCTTGATACCGATCAAATCTCCCGCTTCGTGAACGGATAGCGGGTACAAATGCGTTACGGCTAGTTTGTAGTTGCGCATTGACTGCACAACTTCGGCTGAGCTGACGACGATTAAATCAAGACCGTCGCTGGCGATATATCCGAAACGCGACAGATAAGTCAGCGTTGCGCTGAACTCGCGTACCATTTCCTCGGTCAGATCTTTGGTATTTTGCGGATCGATCGCAAGCGGCGTTAATCGAGTCAACGCCAATTCACCGTCTTTGGTAATAACCTGACGCAAACCCCCTGTTTTATGTTGGGTCATCAAAATCGACCAGCGCGTATCGTTAGATGATTTTGCGCGCTTGTGTGTAGCCGCAACCAAGGCCGTAACCAATTTGGTCGATTCCATCGGCAACAAGCCTGCACCTTGCAAGGATACTTCGGAGCTGATGACGGCGTCGATGATCTGTGTGTTCGTCAAGCTAGAGCCCAAGCCCGCGAATAATGCGATCAAGCTCTCGGTTTCTTTCGGCTTTTGCGCCAGCGGAATAAAAGCACGGAATTGTTGTTGCGGAAACGCCATGGACAATTTGCGTTGGATGACCTTGGCTTTATCGAACATACCGACTTTTGGAATGGCTTCTTTGCGGTATTGTTGTTCGACTAAATCGAACAGAATGATCAAAGGCGCGTCGACTTCTTTGAATGCATCGTGCAATTCCTGGCTTAGACGGGTCTGCGCTTGGGAGTAATCGCCATAGAGCGATACGTGTTTGCCATTTGTCACAAACAGTTGAACGCCGTCATTTCCGACGACCAACACCTGTTTTTTTGCACCAAAT
>JANODM010000157.1:0-4609 GCA_031412695.1 Alphaproteobacteria bacterium | reverse complement strand
GAAAATGGGTTTCCCTTCAAAAACGGGAGAAGAGTTTTCTAACCAATTTCACACTATCAATAAAAACTAATTTTTTAACTGTTTAGCTTATTCAGCTGCCGCTTCTTGCGGCATGAAAATATCCGGATAACGCAGACGGCTGGCCGCAAACGTAATCGACACGGATGTGCCCTTATTCGGTGCGGTTTGAATATCCAAAGACCCTTGATAGTGATCCATCAGGCGTTTCGTCAACGGCAAGCCAAGGCCTGTGCCGTTATATTTCCGCGCTAATGAGCTGTCGATCTGACCGAACGGTGCCAACGCTTTTGGCACGTCTTCTTGGCGCATGCCGATGCCGGTATCTTTGACGATGATCGTGAACCCTTTGGTGTCGGCATACGCCATGATTTCGACTTTGCCGCCTTCAGGTGTGAATTTGATTGAATTCGACACCAAATTCAACATGATCTGGCGCAGATGTTTCGGATCGATCCAAAGGCTGGGCATATTTTCCGGATAATGCGTCAATAATTTCACATAGGCACGTTCAGCTTTGGGGCGCATCAATTTCGTGCAGGCCTCGATGATCTCAATCGCATCCGTCATGCGTTCGGACCCTTCGATCATTCCTGCTTCGGCTTTGGATAGATCAAGAATATCATTGATCAATTCCATCAAATGCATTCCCGAATTATGAATGTCATTGATGTATTCTTTGTATTTCGGACCATTGACCGGGCCTGCCAAATCGTCGCGGATCAATTCGGAAAATCCGATGATCGCATTCAGCGGCGTGCGCAATTCGTGACTGATATTCGCCAAGAATTCGCTCTTGGATTGGTTTGCGCTTTCGGCCTCTTCTTTGGCCTTCATAAGGATGCGTTCCTGCTCGTGATGCTTGGTGATGTCGACATAGAACGACGCAATACCGCCTTCGCGGGTACGGTGTTCGACCGCAAGATACGTACGGCCCTGGACTTGGGTTTCATTATACGGCCCGGCATCCGCCAAACCGCGATGGCGCACGCGATTGGTTTTCCATTGCGGCACTTTTTCGGATGGGATATCGGATACGTTTTGAGTAAAGAATAATTCTTGTACATCGGCGAATGTCATACCTTCGCGTAACGCGTCAGGCGTGCGCGGGAAAAAGATGTCTTTGAACTTCTGATTGAAGATCAGCAAACGATCATCTTTATCGTACAACGCAAAGGCCTCGGGCGATGATTCCAATGCTTCCCACAGCCATGTTTCCAAACGAGCCGCGCGTTGATTGGCGGCCAAGACGGCCGACACATCCGTGCCCGTCCCGCGATAACCGACGAATTCGCCTTTGTCGTCGAACACAGGGCGTGCGCCGACTAGGAATGTCAGTTCCTCGTTGGATTGTTCATCTATGACATTGATCCGCACGTCACGGAAAGCGCGTTTGGCGATGATTTTATCGGTCGCTTGGGCTAAGGCCGAAAACGACCAATCCGTAATTTGTTGATCATGCGCGCTGCGGACCAAATGAAGTAACGCGTTCTTGGCTTGCTCGGGTGCGTGTTCGGACACGAAACTGAATTCAAAGTCGCTGCCCATCTCCCAGAACCAATCAGAGGCAACTTCGGCAAAATCGCGGAAACGTTTTTGTGTGTCGATAATGCGACCATGCAATTCCTGGCGACGGAATTCCATTTCGACCCAAGAACCGATTAGATGGAAAATTTCGCGTCCATGGCGGTATTCTTCGCGCTCGGGCTTGTCGTCGATGGCAAAAATATGACCCGTCACCTGACCCGATTGATCGCGCAAGGCCAAGCCGTGATAATGCGATAACACCATATCATGCGACACGACATCAGGTGGAATAAAGCTGTTATTGATTTTCTCGGGCAGATAAACGTACCCGCCCATGTGATAAACGTTTGCACATGGTGCTTGGGCAAAGTCATAATCGAAATTATCGACAAAACGGTCATGATCCCACATCGCGACAACATTTGCGCGTTTGTGTTCGGCGTTGCATCGTACGACACCGCCAACGCGGCATCCCATGGCCAAAGCAATGGCTTTTGCAGCGCGTTCCGGTACGTCTAAGGTCTGGCCCGGATCGTTTAACAACGACGCCAACGCACGCTCGCGGCGTTTCTGTTGGGTCATATCGGCCCATGATACGACGACGTTGCCTTCCGGTGTCAGATGTTCGCTGATTTCCACCCACAGATCATCACGCAAACAGACTTCGCGACGGCCATACCCGTTGCGGTGCAGCTGCATGCGTTTCTTGACGAAATCTTCTTCTTGGCCTTCGGGCACGATTTGAATGCGGTCTGTAAACATACGGCGCACAAATTCTTCAAACGGCGTACCTGGCCGCATCAGATCCTGCATGTTTGGAAAGATTTCACGGTTTTTATTATTGATGAAAACTAAACGGTCATCTTTGTCGAATAAGGCAACACCATACGGAATGGCTTCGATCGTATCGGCCAGTTTTTGTTCCACGTCGCGCGCATTGATCGCGTTTTCCATCGCTTCGGACACGTCACGCAGATACCCGCGCAATCCTTTGGCAAAACGTTGCGCATAAGCGGCGACATAGACAGTACGACCTTCATCGGTCGGCACAGGCAATGTCTCAAGCGGCTGCACGCGGCCTTTCAAACATGCTTGAACCCAGTTCTGCCATTCTTTTTTAGATTGAATGTCGCCAAATAAAGTTGAGAGCGATTTGCCAATCAAATCGTCGGGTGCTTTGTTGACTAACGCGGTAATCTGCATGGAAATAAAAGTAATATGACCCGTCGTATCGGTCTCCCAAAACACGTCGGGAGATACCGATAAGAAGTCGCTCAGTTTATCCTTTAGATGGTCGTCGGACATAGGATCAATCTGTTAAGCACATTCTGGGGTTACGGATACACTTTATCAGTTTCCATCCTATGCTTAAATCCCTAACGGGTTCTTATTGAAAAGCGACCTCGTTAAAGCTGCGCAACTTGCGGCTGTGCAGGTTTTCCATGCCCACATCGCGCAATAATTCCATCGCGCGGATCCCGATACGTAAATGCTGGTCGACACGGCGGCGATAGAACTCGTCGGCCATGCCAGGCAATTTTATTTGTCCGTGCAAGGGCTTATCGGATACGCACAGCAAGGTGCCATAGGGAATACGGAAACGGAAGCCGTTCGTGGCAATCGTCGCGGATTCCATATCCAAGGCTACGGCACGGCTTTGGTTCAAGGCTTTGGACGGGATTCTGTAATCTCTTAATTCCCAGTTTCGGTCGGCAGTCGTCGCTACCGTCCCTGTGCGCATGACTTTTTTCACTTCATGCTTCTTGAGACCGGTGACATCGGCAACCGCCCGTTCGAGGGCAACTTGGACTTCGGCCAAGGCCGGAATCGGCACAATCAGTGGCACATCATCATCTAACACATGATCTTGACGTAAATACGCGTGCGCCAGAACGTAATCACCCAACGACTGTCCCCGACGCAATCCCGCGCAATGCCCCAACATCAACCATGCATGCGGACGCAAGACCGCGATATGATCCGTGATGTTTTTCGCATTGGAGGGACCGACGCCGATATTGACCAGCGTAATGCCAGAGCCATCTTCGCGCACCAAATGATAAGCCGGCATTTGCGGCATGCGTTTCGGCGCAATACCTTGAGTATATTCTTTTTGCGGCAAGTTCGCGTTTTGTGTGACGACGTTGCCCGGTTCAATAAAAGCTTCGTATTGAATGCTGGCCTGACGATCCGCTTCGTTCGTGGCGGTTGCCATCAAATTCTTTGCCATGCGCGCAAATTCTTCGACGTAAAATCCGTAATTCGTATAGATCACGAAGTTCTGAAAATTTCCCGGATCGGTCGCCGTATAATGACGCAGCCGTTGCAAACTAATATCGATGCGCGGCGCGTCAAACAACGCCAAAGGCAAAGTGCCGTTACCGTTTTTATCGCTGTCGCCGTTGGCAATATTATCGTCCATCGTTTGCAGATCGGGCAGATCGAAAATATTCGGCAAATGCGAAATTTTCTCAGACGTAATCAACCCTTCGACATGGCTGTTTTCGCCCAAAGCAAAATGTATTGGGATTGGCGTATCGCTGATTCCGACCGTGAACGGTACGTTGTGATTGAGTTGCAGCAACGTCAATTGTTTGATCAAATAGCTGCTGAAAATATCCAGGCGCGTCACAGTCGTTTCATACGTACCCGGTTTCGTTACATAGCCATAGGCCAATGATGCCTGTTGAGGTGTGCGTGACGGCACGTGAATACGGATGAACGGATAACACGCGCGCACGCGCGCATCGGTCGATTGATCGCGGGCAAAAGCTTCGAATTCTTGGCGCAGATAAAGAATATTATGCGAGTACAGACTTTCCAAATGGGCAACGGCCCCAAGAGCATCATTAAATGTTTTTTCTTCTTTGCCGGTCAAATACGGTTTAAGTTTACTGCTGCGTGACCATAGCGACATTATTCGCCGTCCTTACTGGTTGTTTTCAATTCTTTTCTGATATCAGCCTGAAGACCGTTATCTAATTTATGTTGAATTTTATTTTTAGCAGACTCATCGTTTTTGGATACGAATTTCAACGCGCGTTCCCATTGGAATTGTGCTTCC
>JANODM010000156.1:0-8789 GCA_031412695.1 Alphaproteobacteria bacterium | reverse complement strand
GATGTCGCGCATCATCTACCGCCCCCAGGTTTGGATCCCAAATTGATCCATTTTCTTCATAAAACCGTCTAAAAACCCCAAAATCCATAGACTTTGGGCGGAAATCCGTTATATAGAAATTGACCGCTCAACACCGCCGTCTTGACCGACGGCCGAGGGTCATAACCCTCCGTCGCTTTGCGTTTGCCAAAGGTTTGGAAATGCGACAAGACGGGATCGAAAAGGAAGATCATGTTCAATTCCATTCTTCGCGCCGTATTCGGCTCTCGCAATGACCGCATCATCAAGCGTTTGAAAAAACGCGTCGCCGAGATTAACGCGCTCGAGCCAAGCATCGCGGCTTTAAGTGATGCCGAACTGGCGGCGAAAACGCCCGAATTTAAACAACGCCTCAATGATGGCGCGACATTAGAAGATTTGCTGCCTGAAGCTTTTGCCGTCGTGCGCGAAGCCGCGAAACGTATTTTAGGCGAGCGTCATTACGACGTTCAGTTGATCGGCGGTATGGCGCTGCATGAAGGTCGTATCCCCGAGATGCGCACGGGTGAAGGTAAAACCTTGGTGTCGTTATTGCCAAGTTATTTGAACGCACTGACGGGCAAGGGCGTGCATGTCGTCACGGTCAATGATTACTTGGTCAAACGCGATGGCGAATGGATGGGCCGCGTTTATCAGTTTTTGGGACTTACGGTCGGCATCGTACAAGAAAATATTTCCGATGACGAACGCCGCGCAGCCTATGCGTGCGACATCACCTACAGCACCAACAATCAATTGGGTTTCGATTATTTGCGCGATAACATGAAATACCGCGCTGATGATTTGGTGCAACGCCCGTATAACTATGCGATCATCGACGAGGTCGATTCCGTGTTGATCGACGAAGCGCGTACGCCGTTGATTATTTCCGGCCCCGCCGAAGACACGACCGATATGTATATACGGGTCAATAAATTGATTCCGTTATTAAGCGATACGGACGACATTGAAAAAGATGAAAAGACCAAATCCGTTTTATTAACGGATCAGGGCGTCGAAAAAATCGAAGAACTCTTGCGTGCCGAAGGCTTTTTGGAAACGGGCGGATTATACGATACGCACAACATGCAAGTCTTGCATCACACGACCCAAGCGTTACGTGCGCACAAATCCTATGCCAAAGATCGCGAATATATCGTTCAGGGCGGCAAGGTCATTTTGATCGATGAATTCACGGGCCGCATGATGTCGGGCCGCCGTTTTTCTGACGGATTGCACCAAGCGTTAGAGGCGAAAGAAAACGTCAAGATCCAACGCGAAAACCAAACCTTGGCGTCGATTACGTTCCAGAATTTTTTCCGTATGTATCCGAAAATGGCGGGCATGACGGGTACGGCGTTAACCGAAGCCGGCGAATTCGGCGAGATTTATAATTTGGATGTATTATCGATCCCGACGCATCGCCCCGTCGCGCGTAAAGATTGGGACGATGAAATTTATCGTTCGGCCGCCGAGAAAAACGCCGCCATCGTGCAGATGGTCAAAGAAGCGCATGCGAAACGTCAGCCTGTATTAGTCGGCACGACGTCGATCGAAAAATCCGAACAGCTGTCCGAGTTATTCAAACGCGAACGCATCCCACATAATATTTTAAACGCGCGCCATCACGAACAAGAAGCACCGATAGTGGCCCAAGCGGGACGCCCCGGGGCGGTTACGGTCGCCACCAACATGGCGGGACGCGGTACCGATCTTAAATTGGGCGGCAATATCGACATGATGCTGAAAGAACGCGTCAAAGAAACCGATACGCCTGAACAGCTGTCCGAGTTGGAAAAACAAATCAAAGACCAAGTCGAAAAAGACAAAGACACCGTCATCCAAGCCGGCGGGTTATTAGTCATCGGTACAGAACGCCATGAATCGCGCCGCATCGACAACCAATTGCGCGGCCGTTCGGGTCGTCAAGGCGACCCCGGTGCGTCGAAATTTTATATTTCATTGGAAGACGATTTGATGCGCATTTTCGGTGCGGAACGCATCGAAAGCGTGTTGACGCGTTTGGGCATCAAAGACGGCCAAGCAATTTTCCACCCGTGGATCAATACCGCCATCGAACGCGCTCAGAAAAAAGTCGAGGCGCAACATTTCGATGCGCGCCGTCATTTGCTGCGTTTTGACAACGTCATGAACGACCAACGCAAAGTCGTGTATGGCGAACGGTTGAAATTGATGCAATCCGATAGCCTGAGCGAGATGGTCAACGAGATCATCGAAGACGTGACCTTGGTCATGATCGAAAACCGAATCCCCGCCGACAGTTACAAAGAAAAATGGGATGTAGCGGGATTGCAAAGCGATCTGAAAACCCTGACAGGACGCGATCTGCCACTTGAGGCTTGGGCCGCGGAAGAAGGCATCGGCGAAGAGGAATTTGCCGACCGTATCTTAGCAGACGTGCAGGAAAACTGGACGACGAAACACAACAGCTTTATCGGCGGGATCGAGCAGCATCCCGATCTGTTCGGCTTGAGCGACGGTTCCGACCCTGTCTATCGCACACAATTTGCGAAAACCTTGTTCAACGACATGGAACGCAATGTCGTGATGCAACTGTTGGATAAAGCATGGAAAGAGCATTTGCTGAACTTAGATCATTTGCGTCTGGGCATTAATTTGCGCGGCTATGCGCAACGTGATCCGTTGAACGAATACAAAGCCGAGGCGTTTTCGTTATTCCGTTCGATGCTGGATGATTACCGCATTGATGTCGCGCAAACTCTGTTGAATTTGACGGTCGCCACACCCGATGAATTGAATGCATTGCGCACGATTCCGGATGAACCCGCCGAGATGACGGAATCGCGCAACGATGCCAGTTTCGAAGCCGGGGCCGGCAACGTCATCGGCTTTGCTGATCGTCAACAAGCGCGCCTTGGCGTGACAGTGAAAAAACAACCTGTCGATGCCGCGGATCCTAATACGTGGGCTTCGACGCCGCGCAATAATCCATGCCCCTGCGGATCAGGTAAGAAGTACAAGCATTGCCACGGCGTGATGGCGATGTCTTAAACGAACAAGGTTTGAGGCGGATTCGGCTGATTTTGCAGCGTAGGCTAAGTATCCGTTTTTGCTTGACATAGTTATGCCAATAGTATAGAATGCGGTCTACGTTTTTTAACGAGATCGGGTATGACACAATGAAATCGACAAGCTTTCGCAACGCTATCATGACCTCGAGTGTTTTCCTCAGCACTATGTTTGCGACATCGGATCTTGAGGCGCAAGCACGTCGTAATCCTGCTCCAACCCGTCGCCCCGTGCCCGCCAAAAAAGACACTGTCCCCGTCAGGCTTGATGCACAAGGCCGTCCTATTCCTCCAGGCTATGTTCCCGGCGGTATCGGCGCACCGGTTCCCGACACAGCGGCGGCACGCATCGCAAAAGAAGCCGATGCCCGCAACCAGGCAAATAATCATCCCAACGGTAAACCGCAAACATTGCGGACGCGTATCATGCGTGCGTTTGACGCCTCTAATTCCAACTGTCAGCGCGTTAAAGATTTGCCGGATCCAAGTACCTATGTGAAGGATCCGGATTATATGATGCCGTTTCGCATGTGCGTAAGTTTTGGCGGGACCGCTGACACCTTGCATATTTTTAGCCATAACGACGAAGCCAAATTAAGCAGCCGCGCCAGCATCGAGTTGCCTGAAATTGATCCCGATAGTGTCGCAAGCGTGTTGACGCACGGTATTTTCGTTAAAGCGAAAAGCGAGACAGACGCCGACGGAAATCCTGCGCGTTTTGCGGCAAGGCATAAAGTTTCAGAAGGTATGGCCGTTGAGCACACAGCTATCGGCGCGAAATTTTCAATCCTGGCCGATTATAATACAAGCCACTCAGGCGTAACGGTCGAGGCGGATGTTCTTGATTTGGTTGCTTTGGCGACACATAAACCTCTGGTAGATCGCTATACCGTCCAAACCACCGAAAAAATGTCGCCGCGCGATGCGCAAAAAGCCTTTAGCCGCGTTGTGACGCAATTGACCCGCCGAGTGGATGGGCGTGATCGTATTGATCCTGATTTCACGCCTGTGGAAAATTTTTTAGTATATGTTGCAGACGAAGTCGTCAAACGCGGTGAAATAGGCGGTGTAAAATTACCCCAACCGAATCGCATGACTTATCGTTTGCCAACTGATGCCGCAGACAGCACCGATAGAAATGCGCCCCAAGGGCCGCGTGTTCCGCCGCGCCCGTAATCACCTGTCTCGAAAAAATTAAACCGACAAACCGAAAACGATTTTGCCGTCGGCGATTTTTTGAATCGCCAATTTAAATCCGTAATGACGCAGCAACGCGCCGGTAATATACGCATGCACCAAACGCGCATCCAAATTGCCGGGCTCGATCGTGCCTTGTAACGCGGCTTCCATGCCTTCACGGAATCCTGACCCGTCGCCGCTCACGTGAATCTCGATCGGATAACCGCCGGGGGTTGCTTGACGCACTTTGATCAAGCCTGCTTTGGTGATCATTTCCGACCCCAACACGACCAGATTGACGATGGCCTTGGTCAGACCTTTGGGAAATTGCTGTCCCGGTTGCGGCATCGGTTCGGTTTCCGGCCATTCCAATACGGCGCGGGTACCTTGCAGATAATCAAACGCGACGCGGCGCATGTCTTTGCCATCGACCAGATCTTTGCCGCCCGCCGCGCCATAAGCATAGCGAAACAATTTCAAACGGCGATTGGCTTGCTCGGCTGATTTCGCGATCAGGCTGATCGCCTCGGACCCTGCCTCGATACCCATTTCCTGCAACAACTCAAGCCCGTTATTGATCGCACCTACAGGTGAAATCACGTCGTGACAGATGCGCGACGCCATTAGCTCGAGAACATAAGGGTCAAGAAAATTGGCTTGATTGGCTTGATTGGACATGAAAAACCCTTTGGACAAAGCTTTGGGATAAAAGAATGATAAAGACATTTTACAACCAAGCAGGATTTGCGCAAGACGTATCGCATACGGACAGAAAACAGCGCATATTGGTTGCTGGGCGGGCTTGCGTTTTAAAGCAGCGACCTTATGGTAGGCGATTGCGATAAGGCCCCGTGGCGGAATTGGTAGACGCTCACGACTTAAAATCGTGTGTCCTTCGGACGTGCCGGTTCAACCCCGGCCGGGGCTACCAATTACTAAGAACTACCAGTTACCTCTGGACTTTTTACATCGCGCCCCATACATCAAATCTATGAACAAATTTTTTGCCTCACTCGGAATGGTGTTGACTTTGGTGGCGTGCCGCACGGGCCCAAGCCAATACGTGACCGATATGCAGGTCTATCAAGGTACGTCGGAGGCGTCATTAATCGATGCATTGGGTCCGCCTGATAATCAATACACCGTCGAGGGTGTGAAATATTTGACTTATAGCAAAGTGTCGCAACAGATTTATCCGACCAATAGCGGCGGTTTCGGTGTCGGCACGGGCTTATATCGTAATGGCGGCGGCGTCTTCGCGTCCCAGGATTTCGCAACGCGTAACGCATCCATTCAAACCTATCGCTGCGACGTGTTTTTCGCGATCCGCAACAAACGCGTCGACAAGATCGGTCATCGCGGCGAGGCGTGTTAGGTTAAAGTTTTTCGATATGATGTAGTATCTGTGCAGCCGTATCGGTAGCTGACAACGCCGTCGTATCCAATTCCAGAAAATGTGGTGCGGCGGTATTAAGTAGTACGTTATCGCGCAGGATTTTTTGCAAAATCACCGGATCGTTCAATTTAAATTCGGCGTTGCGGTTGGGGCTTTGTGCGCGGCGCAAGAGTTCCGCGTTGTCACAGATAATGCGCACGGGCACAAAGATGCGCCTGCGCTGATCGGCCCAATTACGGATGAAATCGAAATATTCGACGCGGTCTGGATCGTTTTGATACAAGACGGACGTGAACACCAGGCCTCGGTCGGGTGAGGTCTTATCGGTGAATTCCAAAAAATTCAGCCAGGCTTTCATCGTGTGATGTTTGACCAACGGTTCCAGCGTTTTGTAATCGGTCGTTTGATTTTTCGCGATGACGTGACGAAACGCGTTGCTGATCAAATGGTTTTGAATCGCGATAAAATCGCTTTGTTTTTCAATCTCGTTGGCGACGGTGTTTTTACCAACACCGGGATAGCCATAGAGATAAATCAGCGCATTTTTTTTCATCAGCGTTTTAAACTATTCTTTTTGCGAGCCACTAACGCGTCCCGCACCGAATCAATAAGGTAAAGATCGAATTTATCAGGGGCGACGTTGAACGCCGCCATTTCTTTGACCGCGCTGGATGATACATAGCGCAACGCGTTACGGGTGAATAATGTCACCGTTTCAATATTCGGGTTTAGGCCTTGATTGGTTTGCGCCATGGCTTCTTCTTGTTGGTAATCCGCGGTGTTGCGAACGCCTTTGACGATAAGGGTGGCATTGAAACGCACAGCGGCATCAACAGCCGTGTCTTGAAAATCCGTAATCGTGACGCGCGCCAGATCTTCAAGCGCCAGACACTCGGACAGTGTGCTTTGCAGCATCGCCAGACGTTCCTCTTTGGAAAACAAGTAGTTTTTCTCTGAATGTTGGCCGACGCCGACGATCAGTTTCGGACAAAAATTCAGGGCACGCTGCACGATATCGGCGTGGCCTTTGGTGGCCGGGTCGAAGGACCCTGGATAAAAAGCGATCATGCCGAGAAGTCTAGGGGAAAAGCCCACGTTTGTCATCTGTGCAGTCCGCCGAAATCCCTGCGCAAGCGGGGATCTTTCAAAACGAGACCCTCGCTTTCGCAAGGGTTACGATAAAAAGAACCTCGCTTTCCCCTTGCTTTTTTACGATTCTTGGCCCATTTTCGTGGTCTGCTTTAACCACCTCAGGAGAGTTTCCTATCCAAGAACGTCCCTTTACACCTCGCCCACCCCGTCCCGTGAATACAGGCGCGTCAACCAGAGACCGCGATGACCGCGCCGAACCGAAAAACACCAACGAACACCGCATCAACGAACAGATCCGCGTTCCAAAAGTCCGACTGATCGATGCGGAGGGCGAAATGCAAGGGGTTGTGACCGCTCGCGAGGCATTGCTAAAAGCACAAGACGCAGGATTGGATCTGGTTGAGATTTCACCGAATGCCGATCCGCCGGTTTGCAAGATTTTGGACTACGGCAAGTTCCGTTATCAGGAACAAAAGAAAAAGAACGAAGCCCGCAAAAAACAAAAAGTCATCGAGATCAAAGAATTGAAATTGCGTCCGACGATCGAACAGCACGATCTGGACGTTAAATTGCGCGCAGCGATCCGTTTCCTGGAAGAGGGCGACAAAGTCAAATTCACACTGCGATTCCGGGGCCGCGAAATGGCACACCGCGAATTAGGCATGAAAGTCTTGGACCGCGTCAAAGAAGGTTTGGCCGATAAGATCAAAATCGATCAAGAGCCGAAATTCGAAGGCACATTGGTCATCATGATTGTGTCTGCTGCGGTGAAAGTTTAATTACTTATTCGTTCTTGTGTCCCGACCGAAGTGGAGGGACCTCTCTAAAAATAAGAGAGGCCTCTCAACTACGCTCAAGGCACAAAATATTAAACGGTCTTATGATTTTTTTGAGGCAAGGGATGACAATTCCCCTATGCGCCCTATAGTTGTTGCATGAATAAAACCATTCCTTTTGCGAATAACGACGATACCAAAAACATTGCGATCTGGCTGTTCGCGTGTTGCGCGATGATTGTTGCGATGGTCGTGATCGGGGCGATTACGCGTCTGACGGAATCGGGATTATCAATTGTCGATTGGCATGGCGTCAAAGATATGTTGCCGCCGCTTAGTGATGCGGTATGGGCGGAAAAATTTGCCGAATATAAAACCAGCCCTGAATACCGTCTTAAAAATAACGGTATGGAAATGGACGCATTCAAAACGATTTATTTTTGGGAATGGTTGCACCGTTTATGGGGACGCTTGCTTGGGCTGGTCTATGCGCTGCCATTGTTTTACTTCTGGATCCGCAAAAAAATTCCGGCCCATCTGAAATTACGCTTTGTCGGATTTCTGATCTTGGGTGGTCTTCAAGGCGCAATGGGGTGGTACATGGTCAAATCCGGTTTGATCAACGAGCCGCGAGTCAGCCATTTTCGTTTGGCGGCGCATTTATCATTGGCATTGCTGTTGCTGGGGTTGTTATGGATGCAGGCCTTGGCGTTATGGCTGCGTTTTGCATCGCGTGTCGATCAGTTCAACGCCGTCATTACGCGCACTTTGAAAACGCATTACGCGATCGGTTTCGTTTTGTTATTGGGTACGTTGATGTGGGGCGCCTTTACCGCAGGTCTGGATGCGGGCTTGGCGTGCAGCGATTTCCCCAAAACCTGTGGGCAATGGATTCCGCAGGAATTGTTTTTTCAAGGCCGCTTTTTTTATAATATTGTTTACGAGCCGACGGCCGTGCAATTTATGCACCGCGTTTGGGGTACCTTGACGTTTGTCACCTTATTTTCTTTGGGCATTAGGTTTTTAAAAAGCAAAATCCCCGAATTGAAAAAACCCGGCTTGGTCTTGCATCTGCTAATTTTCTTGCAATGGATGTTGGGCATCGGCGCCGTGCACAGCCATGTTGCCGTTCCCGTCGCTGCCATGCATCAATTCGGCGCGGTCATGACCATTCTAACGATGCTCTATGCCGGATTTTTCGTGCTTAAGAAAAACAATTAACCGAGTTGAACAACATTAAATCCATCGCGCTGAATCAGATTTGTCGGTTTTCTTTGG
>JANODM010000155.1:0-5843 GCA_031412695.1 Alphaproteobacteria bacterium | reverse complement strand
CTTTCCGTTTTAATGCTTGGTACGTCGGCGTTGACCGCCCAGGCCGGCAACTATGTCGCTCAAAAGAATTACAACAATCCCGATATCATCGTGAACATGGATGTGATGGGATCTGCCGGCATAAATAACGCTCCAATGGGCGCGCCCATTCAATTACGCCCGCCCGTTTTGCGACGTGCAATTTCACCCCAAATGGCTCAGCCTTCACGGATGCCGCCGCAACCGGAATATCAACCTGAATCGTCATTGGGATCGCAAACAGAACCCCAATCAGAACCAATGGATATTACGGCGCCGCAGCCGCGTCAGATGACGCCACCACCTGTGATGCCCGCACCCGTTGCATCTGCGCCGATTCAGCCGCCACAACCGTTTTCGACGCGCGACTTGGCCGCTTCTGCTCCGCCAGTGCCTTCACCTCTAGTAGAGCGTCCTCCTGCGCCGTTAAAAGAACCGAAAGCAACGCAAACACCTAAAATCGCAACCAAAGAATCCTTTGCTGAAAAACCGGTGCGCGACGAAAATGTCGATGTAAAGCCGGCCCGGGAACTCTTGGCGCAGGCCCGTGAAAAAGCAGGTGCAGACACACCCCATCAAGAACGCCAAGTCGTATTATTCGATACGTTGCCTGCAGCCGCAGAAAAAAATGCGCCTGAACCTGTCGTTTCGAAAGGGACGGTCGAAAAAGCGGCCGAACCCAAATTGAAGCCGCAACCTTTGACTCAATCACAAATCATGCCCGATCCGGTGGAAAACCCTGCGCCTGCGATGCCTGCAGCGATGCCGCCGCCGATTGACCAAACACCGCCAACTATCCAGCCTAATCCGATGACGATTCGTAAAACGGATGAATCGATAGTGATGCTTAAACCCACACCGCTTCCCGATGTGGCGCGCGCCGCTATTCCGCTGAACAACGCCGCAATGAAACAGGCTGAAACGGTCGTCGATAATTTCGAAGCCTATCGTTTGTTATTCGACCGCTCATCGGCGGAATTAAAACCGACCGAACGCGACGTGTTGGATAACATCATCAACAAATTAAAAGGCGACGAAAACATTAAATTGCAATTGCGTGCTTATGCGGACGGAACGCCCGATAATGCGGCGCAAGCCCGTCGTTTGTCGCTCAGTCGCGCGCTGTCCGTTCGTACTTATTTGATTCAACAAGGGATCGTATCATCTCGCTTGGACGTGCGTGCACTTGGGATGGGGTCGACCGTCATGGGTGATATCGCCAATCGCGTGAATATTCCAGGCGATCGCGTCGATATTATTTTCACACGCTAGTTTTAATTATTAAGCACGCCACGGATTGTCGCCTATGAAGCGGCCATAACGTTTTGACGCAGCCTGTAATGAATCGACGGTTTCCGGCGTAATTTCCAGCGTGTAAATATCATTGCCCTTCAGCGGTTTTTTATGGGCGACGATCGGGCGCATTCCCAGTTTTCGAACCAGACTGTTGCCGTCGAATGTCGTTGGGTTAACGAAAATACGTTTCAGATAATTCAAATTATAAGCGTTCAAAAAATGATCGGCCATTGTTGCCATTAATGCTGCGGCGCATTGACGGTCACGGTACCGCGTCGTGTCGGCAATCGCGACAGCCGCCAAATAAGCGTATTGCGCAAAACGCCGGGCCTCTTGTGGTAAAATATGCTCGATGGATAAATCTTCTTCTTTGATCGCCTGTTTTTCGAATAATGCGCCGCATTCTGTCGTCAACGGAATGATATTGAAAAAACCGACAACTTCATTGCTGCTTAAGGCATAGGTGACGATGGTCGGATTAAAATCGATCCATTGATGCACCGTGATCAAGTCGGCTGTGTCGATGGTGAAATATTTATTATTAATAGCATCGGCCAACGGTTTCAAATGATCGGGCGGCGACGTGATCATATCGAATACGGTCATAGCTTATTTCCACTCCTCAGAATTTATAAACTGCTTGTAACGCGCCTCGATGGCGGTCAAGGCGTCATATGTTTTCAAAGAAAGTTCCAAAGCATAAATATCGTTACCTGCCCGAAGGGATTTTTTGGCAGGGCGAACCGGCTCGAGCCCAAGTTTCTTGCTGAAACGATTGCCGTCAAATGTCGTCGGGTTAACGTATATTTTTTTCAAAAATTCAGGATCATATAATTCTTTGATGCGATTACACAGCCCGTACATAAGGGCTGCAACGCATTGCTTTCCAAGGAACGAATGACGATTTTTCACCGCTATTGCCGCGATATAAATGCTCTGGGCATAGCGCATTGATTCGGGATCCAAAATATCATCGGAATGAATGTCTTCTTCTTTTATGGCACTTTGTTCAAATTGTTGCGTACATTCGGAAGTCAGCGGAATAACGGTAAAAAATCCCGTAACTTCTTCGTCTCGCAAGGCGTAAATAATGTTTTTTGCATTTTTGCGATACCATGTATCGACTAAACGACGTTCCGCCGTATCGACACTGAAATATTGGTCATTAAAAATCCACGCTTGATCGATATATATTTTTTCGGGATCGGATAATAGACGAAATGTCGTCATCACGAATCCTTTAGCTGAGTGGTCGCCAGTTTTTGATACAATTCAGAAGTTTGAATTAATTCATCATGCGTGCCTGATGCAGCCAGCTTGCCGTGATCGAATACCAGGATGCGATCGGCGTGACGCACGGTAGACAGGCGATGCGCAATAATCAGCGTGGTTTTATTTTTTCGCGTCGTGCCTAATGTTTTTTGGACGGCGCGTTCGGTTTCGGAATCCAAATGCGCAGTCGCTTCGTCCAGCAATAAAATCAACGGATCGCGCAATAACGCTCGAGCCAAAGCCAGGCGTTGAATTTGACCGCCCGAAAGACGCGTACCGCGCTCGCCCAAGATGGTGCCGTATTCATCCGGAAGAGCGGAAATAAATTCGTCTGCACCGGCATCCTTGGCAGCCGCAATAATATCGGACGATGAGGCATCGGCATTTCCGAAAGCGATATTATCGACGATACTGGCGGAAAAAAGCGTCGGGTCCTGAGGCACCAGACCGAAAAGCATTCGGTAATCCTGCGGCGCAAAAGAGCGGATATCTGTACCGTCCAATAAAACGCGACCGGATACAGGATCATAAAAACGTAACATCAGATTGAACAATGTGGTTTTCCCAGATCCCGAAGGCCCAACAATAGCGATGGTTTCGCCCGGGTTTATCGTCAAGGACACATCATCAAGGGCTGCGTGTTCCGGACGTGTCGGATAACGAAACGTAACATTTTCAAAATGCACCAGACCCGGTACAGTTTTGGAAATAGGTTTGGGATTGGCGGGACTTGCAATACGAGGCTCGGTATCGAAAATCGTTTGAACGCGTTCCAAGGCGCCCGCCGCACGTTGCAGATCGCCGTAAATTTCACTTAAAGATCCGACTGACCCCGCCACGAGGAGCGCGTAAATCACGAATGCCGAAAGCTGTCCCGGCGTCATTTGCCCTGTGATGACTTGGTATCCGCCCATCCACAGCAAGCAGGCGATGCCCGAGAACACGACGAAAATAATCAACGACGATAACAATGCGCGGCGGCGTACATAGCCCCAGGTAGCATTAACGGCATCGCGATTTTTTTCAGCAAATTTTTCTTGTTGTACGGTTTCACGCGTGAAAGCTTGGATATCGCGCAACGCGCCTAAGTTTTCAGCCAACACGGCACCCATCAGACCGATTTTATCCTGCAAATCACGGCCCAATCGGCGTACGCTGGGCGTTAAAAAATATAAAACGCATACGATAAATGGCACCAATGCCAATACCATCGCCATCAACGTTAGGCTGCTCATCGCCATCATCACCAGGCCGCCCGTGACAACCAAGATATTGCGCAAAGCGACGGGCAGGGATGTTCCCAATAAAACTTGGAGAACCGACATATCAGCAGTAAAGCGACTGAGTAGATCCCCGGATTTTTGCGCCTCGAACCAGGTAACATCCAAACGCAGCAAATGATTCAAAATCTTTTGACGCAGATCGGCGATCATGGTTTCCGCACCGCCCGTTAAAAACACCAGCCGCACATAGCTGGCCGCCGTCAAAATCGCAACCAAGGCCACCATTTCGATCAGGCTTTGCTTGAGTCGGCCCATGTCTTGGGCTGCCAGACCGGAATCGACCAGTTTTTTAAACACCTGGCCGATGGTTAACGTGCAGATTCCGGCGATAAGGACGGCTGCGACTCCGATGATCAGGCGGCCCATATAAGGCTTGGCCAAAGCGGGAAGAACCCGTAAAGGCGATAAACGGCGCGATTTTACAGCGTTTTGCCGCGCTTGGGCGACGGGAGATTGGTTAATAAGGCCTGGTTCGCGGAACATCGGGGCTTTCGGTAAGGTTTTTCGGGCTAAAATACTTGCATTTTGGGGGCGCGGGACGTATAAGGCTGTTCAGCATTATGACGATGGAGATTCCAGGATGAAAGAGGGTATTCACCCCCAATACAAAGAAATTACGATTGTACGTACCGATGGTACGTCTTACGTAACCCGTTCCACCTACAGCAAAAGCGATCGTATGCAATTGGATATCGATCCGCTGACTCATCCGGCATGGACCGGCGGTAACGCCAAAGTGTCCGAAACGGGCCGTGTTGCGAAATTCAATAACCGCTACAAAGGTTTTGGCGGCGCTGAACCTGCGGCCGAACCGAAAAAAGCTGAAAGCAAGTAATCATGCGCAAAGGCAACACCGTATCATCCGTTGTATTATCGTTCGGATTGATTGCTGTGTTCGCCTTTACCGCTTTGGTTGCCGCAACACATTTCAACACTGCTCAAAGCCAAGAAGCCGCAGTGGCCGCAACGCGCGGTCCGTATATGATCGCGGGCGGCGACCGTTTCTCGATTTGGCGCATCGATCAGGCAACAGGCCGCGTATCCTATTGCATGCGCGATACGCAATCGATGGATCCGAAATTCATCGCGACACGTCCGCCATTCTGTTCGGCGTGGAGCCAATAATTGGCGAAACCCATGCATGACAAGCATGATGAAATGATCGACGTCGTCGACGAACACGACACTGTCCTTGAATCCCTTCCCAAAGAAGAATGTTATCAACGCAAATTGCGTCCTCGAATCGTCAATATCGCGGTGATTGATCCGGTCACGCGCAACATCGCCATTCAGCAACGTGGTTTGAAAATTTCCTGGCAACCGGGGTTTTATTGCGTGTCCGCTTGCGGTCATGTCGGTGCAGGCGAGGCTTGGGCGGATGCTGCCAAACGCGAATTATTCGAGGAAATCGGGCTTGATGCGCCGGTGACATTTATGGATAAATTTCCCTATACGGATGAATCAGGCAAAGATTTCATGTTAGGCGTTTTTACCGCCGAGGCGTCGCATGATATTCTTAAGGCGGATCCGTTTGAAGTCAGTTCAATTACATCGATGACGGTCTCGGAAATTGAAAATTTGATCGGCCGTGATCAAAGGTTACATAATTTATTCAAGCCGGTCTTGAAAAAAGTTATTGAAAATCTTCAATAATCACGTCGTTTATTGACTTTTTAGAATTTCATGCTAGTATAATTTCAGTGAAAACGCCTAATGGGTTTTCACAATTTCAACCGGGGGCTTTGAAAGACCCGTATGTGTTTGACGCAACATGGTCTTGCACGCGCGTTTTTTACAGTCCTCATTTTATCTGTTGTCGCTTAAAGGAGGACATCATGACTCGTTATGACTTAACACCCTTGTTCCGTTCCACAGTCGGTTTCGACCATCTGGCGCGGTTGATGGATTTGGCGTTTGAAACGTCAAGCAGCGATACCGCTTATCCGCCGTATAATATCGAAAAGCTGTCGGAGG
>JANODM010000154.1:0-3088 GCA_031412695.1 Alphaproteobacteria bacterium | reverse complement strand
CGCAAATGTCATCGACGACATTTTGGTCCTCTTTAGAAGTTTGGCAAAAAATTGCGGATAAAATCGGATATAAAAAAGCTCCTGCCGTTATTTGCTGTTATCCCACCGAACCAGGCTTTATCAAAGCATCAGCCCGGTTGGTCAAAGAAGGCATCGATAAAGCCTTGGCCGCGACGGGACGTTTACCGCGCGTCTTATTTTCAGCTCATTCATTGCCCGTCAAAATCATCAAAAAAGGTGACCCCTATCAAGCGCAATGTGAAATGACAATGCAGGCGATTTTAAAAGAAATGAATATTCCGAACTTGGATGCCGTCGCCAGCTATCAATCCAAAGTCGGGCCGCAAGCGTGGCTGGGTCCGCAAACCGAAGCCGAGATTGAACGCGCCGGACATGACAAAGTGCCATTGCTGATTTATCCGCATGCCTTCGTGAGCGAACACGTCGAAACAATCGTCGAATTAGGTGTCGAATACAAAGAAGTCGCGGATCATGCAGGTGTGCCGTATTACGGCGTAGTTGAAACCGTTGGCACGGATGACGTATTCATCAGCGGATTATGCAGCCAAATCACTAGCCGCCTAGGTCAAACAGGAATGTTTTCAGAACGCGCCGATGGTGCATCGTTGTGTCCGAAAAATTCCAAATGGTGCTGTCAACGCCGCGCGTGCAAAGAAAATCTTTTTGAAGGCGTATTGCCGTCGGATAAGGTGTGTAAGGAAGCATCGTAACAAATATTTTCGTTTTCCCCTGCGCAGGCAGGGGTCCATTGTACAACATAAAGAACAATTTTAGTGTTGATAAATGGATGCCAGCCTTCGCTGGCAAAGTCGGGGTTGGTTTAATTATTCGCTAGCCACTCGTTGACTGCATTCATCTGCTCTGCATTCATCAAGGTCGGAGCATGACCGACATTGGCGAATGTCACCGCCGTGGCACGCTTGCCGATCATCATTTTATCCACTGTTTCACGACTTAAAACATCACTTTGTCCGCCACGTAAAATTAATAACGGGACATTGACGACACTCCATAACGGCCATAAATCGACATCGGTGATAGGCCCTGCTGTTTCCAAACCAAAAACAATTTTAGGATCGTAATTCATTTTGTATGCCCCATTCGCATCTTGGGCATAGGATATTTTTGCAAACTCTTCCCATTCCTGATCCGTTTGTAGGCCAAAAGAAACCATGCGTTTTTTGAATGCGCATAAAAAAGATTCCCATGTGGCATAGCTTGGGTTCAAGCTGACATAGGATTTGATATGCTGTAACGCAGCCGCAGGAATAAACGGGCCAACATCGTTGATGACCATATTTTTGATGGGGTGATTTTGCTGGGCCGCCAGCATCATGCCGATCAATCCGCCCATGGATGTGCCGATCCAATCGACCTGATCCACATTCAGTGCGGCCAAGAGGGATACCATGTCGGCCATGTATTGCGGGTAATTGTACCAAGCGGGATTTTCAAAATTCGCACTTCGGCCCCTGCCCGGCAGATCAGGGCAAATCACGCGATAACCATCTGCCGCCAAATGTTCAGCCAGCCAATGAAAATCCTTGCCATTGCGTGACAAACCATGCACGCAAACAACGGTTTTGCCACGGTTTTTGACCGGATCAGCCTGGTATTCCGAATAGATAATATTATGAAATCCACCCGGATGAAGACTTTTTACCGCTTTTTCAAGGTACATATTAACCCTTTCTTTTCCGCCTCATCATAACGTAAAGGTGGAGTTTTAAAATATGGCTGACAAAAAAGAAAAAGGCGATGGTAACAAGCGCCCCATAATCATCAAAAAGATTAAAAAGGTTGCAGGCGGCCATCACGGCGGCGCATGGAAAGTTGCGTATGCCGACTTCGTAACCGCGATGATGGCGTTCTTTTTATTGCTCTGGTTATTGAACGTAACAACCAAAGAACAATTGAACGGCATTGCGGATTATTTCAAACCGCAAACCGCATCTGTCTCCGTATCGGGCGCTGGCGGCGTCATGGGCGGATTGACGATGACGACCGAAGGGTCGATGACCAGCAGTAAATCGCCTTCAGCGACCACAGAAAACAGCCCGAGTGACGTCACGCAAGAATCCGAAGATATCGATGTCGATCAAGCGAGTAAGAAAAAGGTTTCCAAAGACGATTTCGAAGCGTTGAAAGCCAAAGAAGAAGAAAAACAATTCCAACAAGCTATGTCTGAGATCAAACAAGCCATCCAAGACGATGCAACGTTGAAAGATTTGGCTAAAAACTTGATCGTTGATATGACGCCCGAAGGATTGCGCATTCAGATCGTCGACCAAGAAGGAAAATCAATGTTCCCGCTGGGCAGCGCGAAAATGTACGACGAGACGTATAATTTGATTTCCAAAGTGACGCAGATCATTCAAAAAATGCCGCAGAAAATCTCAGTGCGCGGTCATACGGACGGCGTCCCTTACGGCAGTGCGGCGACCTATGATAACTGGAATTTATCTGCCGACCGCGCCAATGCGTCGCGTCAAGCGATGGCCAAAGCAGGATTGACCCAAGTGCGTATTGCAAATGTCGCAGGTAAAGCCGATACGGAACATCTGTTCCCGCAAGATCCGTCCTCGCCGCAAAACCGCCGCATCTCGATCATCCTGTTACGGGATCACCCGATGGATGAAAAAGCGTTGCAGGGCAATTAATTAAAACTATTAGATTTTGGAAAGCCGGTCGGAGCCAAACGACCCGCTTGCGCGCGTTCGCCTAGCCACAATTTCAATTCTTTTGCGGTGACGCTGCCTTTTGGCCAAGACAGACCGTCGGACAATGTAATCGTCGTTACATCGCTGAGGTTGCCGTCTTTGTATTTCTGCAACGTCACACCGCGGCCTTTAGACATTTCCGGCAATTCAGCCATCGGGAACATCAAGATTTTGCGGTTTTCGCCGATCACCAGAACATGGGTATGTTTCGGTTGAATGATTTTACACGCAACGGCTTTGACTTTGTTGGGCAGACTTAAAACGGCTTTACCGTTTTTCGTTTGCGCCAAAACATCTTTCATCGCGACGATAAAGCCGCGTCCATCCGATGATGCGATCAACAACTT
>JANODM010000153.1:0-2383 GCA_031412695.1 Alphaproteobacteria bacterium | reverse complement strand
TAGAGCATCGGTCTCCAAAACCGAGGGTTGCAAGTTCGATTCTTGTCGCTCCTGCCAATCGGATGTTAAGTCTTTGGCAAAACAGGAAAACGCATAGTAAAAGGATGACACTGTGAACGTGCTGAAATTTGTGGATGAAGTAAAACGCGAGGCCAAGAAAATCACCTGGCCGACGATGACGGAAACCCGTACCGCGACCATTATGGTGTTCGTGATGGTGGCAATTTCGTCGCTTTTCCTGTTCACGGCCGATCAAGTTATCAATGCTGTCATCAAAATGATTTTAGGGATTAAAGGACAATAATTATGGCGCATCGTTGGTACGTTGTTCACGCATATTCGGGCTCGGAAAAAACCGTCGCTGATGAAATTCGCAAAAAAGCCGAGAAGCACAGCCTTGTCGACGCATTCCAAGAAATTTTGGTTCCGACCGAAGACGTCGTCGAGATCAAGCGCGGCCAAAAAGCCAATGTCGAACGCAAAGTGTTTCCGGGGTATATCCTGGTTCGCATGGATATGAACGACACCACCTGGCACTTGGTCAAAGATATTCCGCGCGTTACCGGTTTCCTAGGCGCCAAGGGCAAGCCTGCTCCGATCTCGAACGCCGAAGCCGAACGTCTGATCAAACAATTGCAAGACACGGCCGCATCGCCGCGCACGTCGATCCTGTATCAAACAGGCGAAGTGGTCAAAGTCGTCGACGGTCCGTTCAACTCATTCACCGGTGTCGTCGAAAATGTCGACATGGACAAAACGCGTCTTACGGTTTCGGTCTCGATTTTCGGTCGCGCCACACCCGTCGAATTGGACTTCACCCAAGTTGAGAAACACAACGAATAGTCTTCGTTGTGCAGAGAATTTTAAAAACCCGCTTGGAATTTCCTAGCGGGTTTTTTACGATGCGCTTATAAAATCAACTCTAACGTGGATGGATTGTTTATAAATAAGGCGTCTATCCTTTTTCAATAAACCATCAATCGTATTCAAAAAGGATATATCACCATGCAAAAACAACGTATCGCACTTTTAGTACTGGCTGCTGTTGTGTTAATCGGTGTCTCCGCAGGAGCCGCCACGTATTTCACCAAAGAAAATTTGGAAAATAAAAATACCGTCACGACAACGCATAAAAAAACCACAGCCAAAAATAATGTAGCGTGGGACAGCGAACGTCAAACGACGCAGCCTGCGCAACAACCCGTCCGCCAAGTCGCGCAAACGCGTTGTGATGATGGCAATATCGCCGGTAAAGTCGTAGGCGGTGTCGGCGGTGGCGTAGTCGGCAGTATGATTGGCAAGGGTAATGGTAAAACGGCTGCGACAATCGGAGGCACGTTAGGCGGTGCTTATTTGGGTGGTGAAGCGATTCCGTTGCGCAACGTGACCTGCCGCTAAAAATTTCACATCCGCGAAAAACATGTCTTCATGACGTAATCTTTTTTCGGACCCTTAACGCGTGTCGTTAGGTGAAAATGATTGTCGTCAAAGACGGCATAGGATCCGTCATAGCGATCATCGCCGCAAACGTGAACGGCCACAGGCGTCAACACCCCATTTTCTGTTGCTGCGTAATGCTGATACAGATCGCCGCTTTGCGGGCCATCGGCGTAATGAACGGCAATGATATTATCTTGTAAATAATACGCGTAATGACGAAAAAACGGTAATTCCTGCGCGCCAAGCGAAAACGATACGCCTTGCTCTTTATAGGCCAAAGATGATGCATTTTTGCGCGTGAATGTTGCCGCCCCTTTGGCGGTAAGGATGTCGGCACCTGAAACGATTTCGCGCGTCAAGGTCCATGTGCCTTCAAAATTTTCAAACAGGCTGCGAATATTTTTCATGAGAGTGTCAAACGCGTTTCAAGGCGGCTGCGTTGCAATTCTGCAATCGCGCGATTTTCACCAATACCGTTGCGACGAAAATCGGACGGGCTCATCGGCAGGGATGCCGTTTTGGTTTGTGCGATTAACTGCTCAGGCAGAACATTTAAAACAGTTCCGAATTCCTGCATCAATCCGACATAGTTCGGGCGCGGAAAGGCCGGACGCGGATCAAGGGCGCGTAACGCTTTTTCTTCATCCAAACCTTGTTTAGAAGCGGCCGCATCCGGATAAGCGATCTCATCAGAAAAAACGGCGGCGATCCATCGCGCTTGCATTTCCATCACGCCAAAAAACGGCCCGCGATACAATCCCGCAAAAGCCAGATCGGGAAAGTCAGGATGAAATACGCCTTTATTCAGAATCAGCGGTTGAAAACGATCATTTGGGTCGTATTGAATGGCTGTTTTGACACTGTCGTCCAGTAACGGCAGATCGGCTTGAAAGCCTGTGCAAAAAATCACCGTATCGGCGTTGACGCATTGCCCTGACGATAA
>JANODM010000152.1:0-10008 GCA_031412695.1 Alphaproteobacteria bacterium | reverse complement strand
ACACTGCATTCAGCAGGTCTCGGAATAATTGATCCAACGCGTTGATGATTTTGGCGTTGGCGGAATAATTTTTTTGCAATTCTATTAGATGCGCCATCTCTTCGTCGGTGTTGACGGCGGATGTATCGAGAACGCGCTTTTCAACTTCTAGCGTATATTGTTTTTCGGTTTCGACTGTGGCGTTGACGTCATTCAAATCACCCGCCAGGCTGTCCAGCATCGAGCGTGCATATTCTTCCAAGTTGACATTCGGATCCCCGATGATGTTGAACGTGATGTCGCGATTGAACCCTTGCAACGTTGATACGAAGGGCTCGTTCGGAGTGCCGGCTGCGTCACGGAAACGTCCGAAGGTATACGAGATGACGTTCAAGATACGGGTATTGTCACCGGCATTGACCGGCAAACCGGATGTCCCTTGTTGCAATAGACTGGGGTTAGCGGCAACCAAGCTATTGACCTGCATGGATGCTGCAATTCCGGCATAAGCGGATGGGTCGTTGATCGGCAAAACGCCGTTGACATCGGTGAATAACCGCACGCCTTGATCATTGAAACGCACCATCATTTTATACGCCAATTCGTCAACTTGTGCGATATAGCTTGGCAAATCTTTGTCGCGTAAATCCAGTAATGCGCCTAATTTTCCGCCCGGTTGCGTTTGCGTCAAATCGATATCGTTTTCTAACTCGATCCCCTTGATGACTAATCCTGTAATGCTGACAGGATAGGTTTCGCCATAGGTTAGTGTCGTGCGATCCGTATCGATCTCGCGTGCTTCGGTATCGACCAATACCTGGCCATTTTTGGTTTGGACCACGACAGTGCCGTTACCATCCGTGTAATAACTAATATCAATTTGCTGAGCGATTTTTTTGATCGCCATATCGCGTTGATCTTCCAAGGTCGCGGTTGATCGACCGACATTACCCAATGATTGAATACGCTTGTTCAAATCGGCGACATTTTTTAATGTCGCGTTCATCGTATCAACTTCGGAAATAATGTTGTTTTGGATCTCGTTACGCGACTTCAATAATTGATCGGCATAGCTGTTAAACGTACGCGCCAAGGTCGAGGCTGCATCGACAACTGCACTTTGCGACGGACGGTTATCGGGTGCCGCAGACAGGCTGACGAAACTGTCATATAACTGCCCGATACGCGCACCGATATTGGATTGATTATCCGTAGATCCTTGCGTTGTGATGATGCGTTCCAACAAGGATTGTCTGGTAGTGAAATAACTTTGGACACCGATTTGCGTACGGTAGTCACGCATAAGCGATGCATCGATGAAACGCTGGATTTCGCCATAACGAACACCGGCTCCTTCACCGGCGATCACGACCGTGTATTGGTCCAAGGTTTTGCGCGTGTACCCTTCGGTGTTGGCGTTCGAAATATTATTCGATACGACATCCAATCCGCGTTGTACGACGCGTAACCCGCTTACGGCTGCTCCTAGTGCGTCAATCGTCATGTTCTATGCTCCCGCTTTAATCACGCTTGCCTGACCTCTTAGTTCTGGAAGAGGCTGAGCAAGATGTTTGGGCCCTGGTTGGCGATGCTCAGGGTTTGCGTGCCCAACTGTTGACGGATCTGTAAGGCTTGCAATTTGGCGGATTCTTTTGCCAAATCCGCATCGACGATCGCGCCAACACCTTCTTCGGTCGCATCCGATAGAACGCCGTTATAGTTAATGGTGTTATCCAACGTACGCGTGTTGTTTCCAAGGGTTGCCATCGCGTTACCGATATTTGTTTCGGCGGTTGTCACGGCACCGGCGGCACCCAATGAGGCAGCAACCGTTGCAGCTGTTGTCGCACCGGTGATGGTCGGCAAGGTGTTCAATACGTTTGTTGTTAGATCTTGGCTGTTGATTGTGATTGAACCGCCCACCAAATTACTGATGACGGTGACCGCAGTCGCTGTGTTTAAAATATTAACGCCGTTAAATGTCGAGTTGGTAATATAGTTTTGGATCTCGGCTTTCAGCGCGTTGTACTCGGCAACATATTGCGTGCGTTGCGTTCCCGATACGTTTGCGTCGGCCAGTTTCGTGACGACGCCGCGAATATCGCCCAAGGTGTTGGAAATCTGTTTGGCACCTTCATTGGCAACTGTAAGCAAACCTTTTGCTTTGGATAGTTGTTCGCTGATCGACTCATAGGCTTTGAGGTTGCCGCGCAAGCCTTGCGCAATGGCAAAGGCAGCACCGTCATCGCGAGCGTTGTTAATGCGGAAGCCAGTTGTGACGCGATTTTGGACGCCCTGTAATTCATCATTGGTGCGGTTCAGGCCCTGTAAGGCAATAAGGGCGGCGACATTGGTGTGTACTGAGTTTGACATTGTATTTTCTCCTAATGGGTTAGCAGAGCGGTATCTCCACCTGCCCAACCAATTGCAAAGAACGTGCCAAGTACGGTATCCGCCAAGCCATAAACAGAGTCGGATCAAGGATTTAATTGAAAATACCATTGATTCAAAAGGGGAATTTCCCCCGTTATTCCGCAATCCCGACGAAAGTCGGGATCTTGAACTGAAAAAAAGACCCCGATTTTCATCGGGGTTTCGGTTCTTAAAATATAAAGAAAGACGAAAATGCCCTATTCGTCGCTTAAAGGATTGGCGATCTTGAGCAATTCGGCTTCGACCTTGATCAGGTCGCGGCATACTTTAAGCGCCTCGTAATATTTGCCTTTATCGGCCGCTTCTTTGATCAGACCCAAAGATGTCTTGAGGGTAGGCAACGAGAACGTGTCTTCCAGGTCTTTGAAGAATTTATCGAAAGACGGCTTGTATTTATCGCGCTCGTCTTCATCGATATACAGCATCTGCAAGGCGAAATACACGCGTTTGCACGGCGTGTTCGCTTCGGTTTCTTGCAAGATATGTTTTTGGCGCATCACGGATGCGTTGTTCATGACGACGATTTCGGTGCGGTTATCCGCATGGCCTTCGATGACGGCGCCGTTGATAATGACGCGCTCTTTGGGCTTGAGTTGAATCTTCAAAGGCATAGCGGCTCTCACTTATAAGAGTGGGTTCGATAGGTGTTCCCTCTAGCCCTAAGCCCGAATGGTGAGAAAAAGGTTAAAAACTTTTCCTAAACCGTCATGGCGGGCACAGACCCGCCATCTTTTTCAATGTTACCCGTTCACAGCCGTCGTTACCTTGGCCAAACGGGTTGCCAAATGTGCCACCGCTTTTTTATCGTGTTCATGTTTCAAAGCACCGACATCATCAAAGGCATCGTTCGAAAATCCGACCGACACGATCTCGGGCAATACGATACATCCCAAACCGAACAAGACGGTGTTCAATTGATAGATCCCGCGCAAGCCTCCCATCTTACCGGGGCTGGCCGAAACGAGGCCGACGACTTTGCCTTTAAAGCCGCTCATCGGGGTTTCATGTTCTTCTTTGCGTGATACCCAGTCGATGGCGTTTTTCAATTGCGCCGTCATGGTGCCGTTATGTTCCGGTGACCCGATGATAAAGGCGTGATGCGAGCGAAATAATTCTTTCAGTTTTTTGACATTGTCCGGCAAGCCGTGCTCGATCTCGTCGGCCAAATCGTAAAGCGGCAAATTAAAATCATGTAAATTGATTTCGGTAACGGTGACATCTACCGCTTTGACCGCGTGGCTGACCTGTTGCACTACTTTGTGATTGACGGAACCGGCGCGCCCTGATCCATCGAAAGCTAAAATCTTGATCGTCATAAAAACATCCTTCTGTTGCCTGCTAATCTATAGACCGGTTGGTCAATATCAAGGGGTCATAAGCGCGTATGCGATATTAAACAAACATCGCCGCGTATGGCGCATCGACAGAATTATTGTGTAGCAGTTAACCGCGGCCCTACACACTTAAAGTTCTTCACCCTCGAAAGGCCTCTTGGATGCAACAGAATCATCACCATCATTTTCAGCATGAATTACACACCCAGAAACTGCAAGCCTTAGGACAGCTGGCCGGCGGGGTCGCGCATGATTTCAATAATATTTTATCCGTCATCGAGGGCTATGCGCGTATGATCGAACGGCAATTAGGCCGCGAACATCCGATGCATGACAAAGTCGATCATATTCTGACGGCGACAAAACGCGGCGCATCGTTGACGCGGCGCTTATTGGCTTTCGGCCGCCAGCAAATTTTACCCGAGGCCAGTTGCGATATCGCCCAAGTCATTCGCGATAACGAAGTTCTGCTACAGCCTTTGTTGACACGTCGCATTCACATCGCGTTGCCTGCGACGCGCGAATTATTTTATGTACCATGCGACGACGATACCCTTAGTCAGATCATCATCAATCTGGCGGTGAATGCGCGCGATGCGATGCCCGACGGCGGCACGATCACGATGAATTTATCAGGCGATGCGGATACCGTCACGTTACGCTTTGCGGATACGGGTTTCGGTATTCCACCCTATGTCTTGCCGAAAATTTTCGACCCCTTCTTTACCACTAAGGAACAGGGCAAGGGCACAGGCTTGGGCCTTAGTATGGTGTCAGGATTCATGCGTCAAATCGAAGGCGATATTCGTGTGACATCCGAAACGAATAAGGGCACGATATTCACGTTGATTTTTCCACGCGCACAAACAAAAAACAAATTCGCAGACGACAAAAAAGACAGTCACACGGGCTATTCTTTGTTGCGCGATAAAACTGTGTTGGTGGTTGACGACGAAGAACAGCTTTTGCCGCTTGTCGAGGCTCAACTTCAGGATTTGGGCATGAAAGTTCTTAAGGCGGCAAACGCCGACACGGCTTTGATCCTACAAGAAGATTACCGCGACAAAATCGATTTATTGCTGACGGATGTCGTCATGCCAGGGTTGAACGGCGTACGCCTGAGTGAATTATTGCAAAGCCTTCGCCCCGATATCGGCGTCGTATACATGACGGGTTACGCCAACCGCGCCGATACGGAAACCCATATGTCGCCGCTGCCCCGAGACGCGCTGGTAATTCCGAAGCCGTTACAACCGGATTCGATTTCGCCTGCGTTATTGGCCGCCTTGCAACGCGTGCACGACATGTAAAAGGTGATGGGATGATGCCGGTACGTTTCGAACAGATGCGTTTACTGGTGATCGAAGATCAACCCGAGACGCGCCGGATGATGCGCAGCATGCTGATGGAGCTGGGCTTTGCTCATGTCGCCGAGGCTGAAAACGGACGGCATGGTTTGGATGCCGTTTTGAATGCGGTTGATCCTGTTGACGCAGTGTTATGCGATTGGAATTTGCCGTTGCTGAACGGCGTCGACGTGGTGCGCCGCATGCGCCAACATCACCTTAAAATCCCGTTTTTGATGGTCACGGGCCGTGCGGATGCGCATTCGGTCGCCGAAGCCAAAGACGCAGGTGTCAACGCGTATATCTACAAACCCTTTACGATGAACCAGCTCGAAGCGAAATTGCGGGTGTTGTATTGCAAAACAATCCTGACTCCCTCTCCCATCGGGAGAGGGACGGGTTGAGGGGTTACACAACAACGTAAAAAAGAGTCGTAACCCTTGCGTAAGCGAGGGTCTTGTCGTGTTGAGAAAGATCCCCGCTTGCGCAGGGATTACGAATTAGATACTGGTAACCCCGCCCCATCTTTTGATCCATGGACAAAGGGTCGTTTTTTTGCGATTCTGGCGGCCATGAATACTTCTGACGCCGCAACGCCGCTTTCCCCCGCCCAAGCCGCCCTTCCCGTCTATGACTTGTTTGTCATCGGCGGCGGCATTAATGGCGTTGGCATCGCCCGGGACGCCGCCGGCCGAGGCCTCAAAGTTTTTTTATGCGAAAAGGGCGATCTGGCCCAAGGCACCTCATCGGCCTCGACCAAGTTGATCCATGGCGGGTTGCGCTATTTGGAATTTTACGAGTTTCGCCTGGTGCGCAAAGCCCTCAAGGAACGCGAAGTGCTGTTGCGGTCCGCGCCGAACATCATCTGGCCGATGGAATTCGTTTTGCCGCACCAAGAATCGTTGCGCCCTGCGTGGATGATCCGTTTGGGCTTGTGGATTTATGATCATTTGGCGACGCATAAAAATCTGCCCGAATCCTATGCCGTCAATCTGCGCGAGTCGCGTTTCGGCAAAAAACTAAAGCCGTATTTGAAATCAGGCTTTGTCTATTCCGATTGCTGGGTTGAGGATTCGCGTTTAGTGACGATGAGTGCGATCGACGCGTTGCAACACTCGGCGGAAATTCATACCTATACCGACTTTGTGCGCGCCGAAAAATTTCCTGATAAATTGTGGCATATCGATGTGAAAAAAGGCGACGGCATGACGCGTTCGATTTTAGCGCGCCATATTGTCAACGCCGCAGGCCCAGGCCTGTCCAAAGTTGCAAAATTAATCGTCGGTTATCCCGAACAGGCACGCCCGTTGCGCCTTGTCCGCGGCAGCCATATCGTCGTGCCCCGCCCGTATGAAGGCGAGCATGCCTATTTGTTGCAACATTCCGACCGCCGTATGGTGTTCGTGATCCCGTTCGAAGACGATTTCATTCTGATCGGTACGACCGATAAGCCGGCGGACGAGGCAGAGGTCGCCAATCCGAAAATTTCCGAAGAGGAAATCGATTATTTATTGGACGCAGTGAATTTGCATTTTGTCGACAAGCTGACGCGTGATGACGTTAAATACACTTATTCCGGCATACGTCCGCTTTTCGACGACGGCAGCACCGATGCGTCACGCGTGACACGCGATTATCATTTGACCCTAGAGAATGATATCCTCAGCGTGTTCGGCGGCAAAATTACGACCTTCCGCAAATTGGCCGAAGAAGCCGTCGATATGATTTTGGCTTCGCGCGGCGAATCTGCTCCGCATTGGACCGACAAAGCGATTTTGCCGGGCGGCGATATCGAAGGATCATTGGCTGAATTCACGCAACATGTGTTGGAACAATATTCGTTTTTACCCGAAAGCTTGGCCACGCGCCTAGCCAGCCATTACGGCACGCGCCTGCACTTATTCTTGCAATACGCCACGTCATTGACGGATTTGGGCGAAGATTTCGGTCACGGCCTGTATGCGCGCGAGATCGATTTCTTGTGTGACTATGAATGGGCGCGCACGCCGGACGATATTTTATTCCGCCGCACGAAAATGGGCCTGCGCGTGTCGGAAGACACCAAAGAAAAATTGGCAGCGTATCTTAAAAAACGCGGGTTTTGATTTTTATTTCTTGTCATCCCGACAGAGGCAGAGCCGACGAGGGATCTTTCGTTTGCATTATCTTGACAGCATTGCCAAAGATTCCTCCGCTATCGCTTTCGGAATGACAGTTCTGTAAGAGTCGTAACTCCGTTGAAAAACGGGGTCTCATACGAATGGGACAAGACCCTCGCTTGCGCAAGAGTTACAGATTGTGTGAACATTTCGCGCCGGAATTACGCCTTTGGCGTTGCAACGCGCTTGCGCTTGCGTTGTGAACCAACTTTTTTAATTGTCGCTGGTTCAAATCGCATCCTTTATTTACAACAAAACCCCCATGCGGGGGTTCTGTAGTAAATGGTGGCCCAAGCCGAGTCAAACTATTTCAATTTAAGCTGCTGGTTATTTTAGCATCAGTGTAGGAATGTGGTGGCGTAATACCCTCAGACTTACCCACATTAGTATTTGAATAAAATAGCGGCAATTTACACAGGGCGAAAACTAACCTCGCCCGTCGTGGTATCGCCCCGCGCCGATGATAAAGACTTTAAGCACGACTACTCATGAAGTCGTATCGTCGTAAACACGGTTACAGGACCAACAAAAAGCCCCGCATTAGCGGGGGCTTCCCATGTTTTCGCTCTTTCGAAACTTCTAAAGCCCAGTAAAGCTGGCCTTTTTTCTTGGTCCGTTTTCATTCCCGTGATATTTCAGGTAGAGGGCTTTTTCTTTTTGTACTTCCCAGCGCCACTCACCGAACGCATGGCCTGTTTTCCAAAGACGCTTTGCAGCGAAAAAACCGAAAATCACCGTAGGAATTTCCGTCGTGAAAATTGCTCCCGCAGCAGATGCCATCGTATCGTTTTTGTACAGCCCAAAGCTGACTGCCGTAGCAATAACGGGAAATGATGTTACTGCTGCACTGAATTTGAAATTGTCTTTAGCTCTTTGAGCTGGTGATCTCATGTCGATGCTCATTTAATCATTTTAGCATGTGCAGAACAACTCGCAACAAAAAAGCCCCGCTAATGGCGGGGCTTGGGTCATCCTGAGTGAAATAGGTTTAAGGCTTAGGTGAACTGAAAGCTGGTGCTGGGTTTCCAGCAGGGACGGTGTCCGCTTTGTTCGCTTGCATCGTCTGTACAGTGGCAGCACTTTTTAATCGATCGGCTTCGGACGATTCCTTGCTTGTTATCGAGCTAAATGCATAAATAAAACCACCTACTGCTACTCCATAACAAAGACCTGCAGCAGTGTTCAAAAGCATATCTGTCCCATGAGCTGCCCAAAAGGTCAATTCACCTGATGGTTTTCTTTTAAGCGACATTTTTAAACCCTCTAATTTTTTAAACTGGCAGTATTATGCCCGAGCCTTATTGTTATGTCAACAGAAATCAGGTTGACGAGGCGAGGACTTTATTAAGCTAGAAAACAAGACGTTTTGCGACCGCGTGTGCGCCGTAGCTGCAGAATGCGGCGACACGTTCTACAACATTTAAATCGGAAGCATATTTCTTATACACGTTCCAGCTTCCCTTTGCCATTTCAGCAAAATTGCTAGATATAGAGCCATGCCCCTGGCGGAATCTGGTCAAATCTTTATTCAGACCGAAGGCTTGATGTTTTTTCTTGAGCAAATCAACCCACAAAGCGAAGTCATCACGACCGCGCGGCACCTGTTCGTCAAATCGAATTGGACCCGTTTTTTCCAAATCGATTGCCGAGCTACACATTGTAATGCACGTATTTCTTAAATAGGATTTATAAGTCAATTGTTCAGGTACGCGTTTCAGTTCTCCCGTTTTGTTTCCATCCGCACTGAGACGGCGATAGCCTGTATAACTAATGGCACAATTTTTTTCTTGCATGAAAGCAACTTGTTTCTGCAATTTCGTCGGCATAAACATGTCATCGCCGTCTAAAAACGCGACATAGCGGCCTTGCGCTTGTTCCAGGGCCACGTTACGTGGTGCGGCTGGTGATCCTGTATTCTTTTCCATTCGAATGTAGTGGATATTCGGATGCGCTTGAAGATACGGTTGCACGACCTGTTCTGTGCGATCAGTCGACGCGTCATCGACGATCCACATATCCCAATTCGAATAGGTTTGCGCAACAACGGAATCAATACACGCGCCGATATATTTTTCGGCGTTATAGGCAGGCGTGATGATGGAAACGCGCGGCTGTGTTTGGGTCATGCTCGAATCACCTTAAACGAAATAACCACGCACAATATCATATATTATGGCAAATATAAAGATATATTTAACAGCCGCGCTCCCTAAGATTGGGTCTAGATCGATAATAAACCCCTTGTGAGTTCAGGCATTTCTCGAAATATGATGGATAAAGGCTGTCGCGGTCGTGTAATAGCGACTTATTCACTCCCGGTCACCAGAGAGGGCATCTCTGGTGATTTTTAGTTGGGAGACAAACAATCATGATCAAACTTTTGGGTGTCATCGCGCTCATTCCGTTATTTTATATATGCTTTGGTTTGATATGCGATATTAGCATGGACTTTTTCGGGAAGAATAAAACAAAACGAAGCGAGGTTGTTTTTCAAATTCTTTTAGGGGCAGCTATTTTCGTCCCAGTCATAATGGTGATATGGATTCTCCTATCGAAATAGATATATATCCGGTGCTTCGAGGTCAGCAATTGGTGTACTGCCAATCAAAGGAAACACGTCGCGCTTAAGACGACTGATGATATTTTCCCCATGACGCTTTTCCCAAGTATCTTTTCTTCTCTCGTGCCATTCAATACCAACAGCTTCGAAAGTATTCTTTGCATTAAGGATTGCGTGTCGTTTGGTTTTTTGTTTTT
>JANODM010000151.1:0-4526 GCA_031412695.1 Alphaproteobacteria bacterium | reverse complement strand
CAAAAATGAACGAACGGAGAAAATAAAAATCACTTGAACGATAATCTGAATAGCGAATAATCCGTAGCTTATACCGATGACACCGAATTCTCGGATCAATATTTGGCCGAACAACAAACTAAATACAGCCGTCACTGTATTAGCCCAGAAAATGATATTGGTACGTTCCAATGCACGCAGCAGATATTGCAGACAATAGGTGATGACCAAAAACATAGTGAAGAATATGTTGATGATGGCCAGCGGGCGCATCTCCGCTTCATTGCCTGGTGCTATCCAATGCGTGATCGGGTCGATAAATAGATAGATAAAGCACCCATGAATCACGCAAAACGCCATCATACCGCCCAATGTTTTAAGCAAGAACCGTTTCATTTCATGCGGCGTATTTTCCGTCAATTGCGCCATACGATAGGGAATGATGTTTTCCATAGCTTGGAACAGAATGATCATCCCGCCCATCAAATATTGTGCTGCTTTGATCAGACCTGCTGCTTGGCTTCCTAATTCCGCCGCCCCAGTTAGCAATAACAAATTACTGGATGCATAGGTTGCAACGACGCCCGCAACTAACCATCTTCCGAAAATCCAATGACGCTGGGTATTCTGCCACAACACATCATTACGCGGCCATGGCCTCTTTGAATGCAATGCCGTAAATCCCATCATATAGCCGAAGGAATACGCTAATCCGTGCAAGACCAAAACATGATATACGCTTAATGCTCCGGACATTTTCAAGACGATCAGCCCGACGATGATCATCATGGCGACTGTCGTATCAATTACCAACGCACGATACGGCTTGTCATGCACGAACAAAAAACGCCGTAAAAATTCTTGTGCCGTGCGCGACACGATTAATAAAACAGCTGCTGCCGCGTGATCCCCAATTCCCCACATCGGGAAAAAATAGCCTGAAACATGGACGAAGGCTCCGCCTGTAAGGCCTAAAACCACCGCTCCGATCAACATGATGAATAAAACCGATTGCGCATACCCCACTTCGTTTTTCTTCGCCATAAACGTCATCATGGGCGCCAAAACAAAAGCACGTTGCATTTCCAAACAGAAAAACGTGACCACCAAAATCAAACTGAATTGACCGAATTCCGACATCCCCAATGCATAGGCCAGATATACTCCGACCAGAAAATTCAATCCGCTGACTATTGTTTGATCTAACATAGACGGTCCGGCGAATGAAGCGACGGATTGCACGCGTTTGAACAGGGTTGAAAAATGCGATGTCATAAGCCCAACCCTAGGCACCAAGCGTTAAAACCAAGTGTAGAGTTTTAAGACAAAATCGGTTGCGGGTGGACCATGATCGCCACCGTTTTAAGCAATATACGTATATCCATAATCAACGTACGGTCTTGTATATATCTCAGATCGTGATCAATCCGTTGCTGCATATCGCTTATCAATGGCGTTTCGCCGCGATAGCCGCTGACTTGAGCCAAACCGCTTAGACCTGGCCTTATGGCGTAACGACCCCAATAATCCTGTACACGACTAGAGAAAAACGCATCATGCGCAATCGCGTGAGGCCGAGGCCCCACTAGAGACATTTCACCGCGCAGCACGTTCAGTAATTGCGGCAATTCGTCCAGACTGGTGCGTCGAAGCCAACGCCCAAATCGTGTGATGCGTGGATCGTCCCCTGCCGCTTGGGCGTGACGTAACATGGTGCAGGTCGTGTCATACATTGTGCGAAACTTCAATATCGTGAAGGTCTTGCCGTTTTTTCCTAAACGTTTTTGGCAGAACAAAATTGGTCCGGGTGAATCGCATACGATACCGATCGCGACCACACTCATAATTAGAATAATGGGAACAGAAAGTAACAGAATGACGCATGCGTCCAGAAAATATTTGTCTTTAAAAGGGAAAAGATTTTGCGGTGAAAGGCGGAATACGTCGGCATCGGGCATTGTAAAAACAACGTCGAAGCGGTCTTTTTCTACAACCATAGAGCCAACTTTCATACTTGTGCTTAAACCATAGGTTACATCGCAAAGCATACGAAAGTGTGCAAGAGAGTCAATAAATCAATTAGTTAAATTAACCAAGTAAGCCGGACAGCTTGTCTTCTGATCCGTCATTAAACTTTGACGTTTCACCGGGCGAACTTAATTGCGCCAAAACCAAAGACGTATAAGGCGAAATCAGATTATTCCCGATTTTATTTTCCTTATCCTTTGAACCATAATTGTCCATACCCGACGTCAGCATTTCCAGAATCTCGCGTTGCCCCCAACGGCGCATATCCAAACCTTGCGACGCGGCAACATCCGCTGACAATAACAAACCGTCATGACCGCCCGATTCCAAAAACGCCATCGATCTTACAGGCGGCAGAACAGGTGCATCATTTGCCGCCACTGCGTTAACAGGGTTACCGATAACGGAATCGATACTAATAGCACCGCCGTCGAATTTCTTTGCGAAGAAATTGTACACATCATCAAGTGAACGCTTGCCGCCATTCGCCTCGTAAAACACGTTTTTATTGGCTTTGGCCGCAGCCGGAAAGAAATCCGCCGCTGCCGCATTTGGGTTGGTTTGACGCGCATGGAGGAATTTATTGGCACCGCCAAGTCCCAAGAAATGCGCCAGATACAAGTCGTTCTGACCTACAGGTCCGCCTAGGGAGTTTTGCAAATAATCGGCGTTATCCTTAGTCATGGCGGCGACCATGTTAGACGCCGTCGTCGGATCGTTACGCAATTCCAAAATTTTCTGTTTCACAGCCGCATCAGCGACGTTGAGTTTGCCGCCTTTGGCGGTTGAAATTTGATCCGATAAATGCCCTAAACCGAACTGATCGCCATATGATTTAACGGCCTGCAACCAAGTGGATTCGATAAATTGAAACAGACCTGTAGCTGAACTGGTCCCTGCTTTGGCATCGGCCTTGAAACTGCTTTCTTGCTTGGCTTTGTTCATCAGGTAATCAAAGCTTACACCTGTGCGGTTGCTGGCGTTTTGAACTGCCTGCATGACCGTGCTGCTGGCGCCTGACCAGCGTTTCATCATATTGATCGAGGTGGTTAAACCGGCCATGCCGGGGTCTCCTTGAATGAGAGTGTGCAAGATGGATAGATCCACCGACAGTATTGCAACAACCATGCCAGACAAAGATTGTTAATGAATTCTAAAGAATCTCAGACGGGCTCATGACGAACCAGGATGTGGGATGTTTGGATTTCAACATCCCGAAACAATTGATCGCGCACAGGCATCCACGTATCTTTGTCGTGCACGGCCAGGCACCATTCAGGCGCTTCGCCTGGCGTTCGTAACACCAGTTCCGACCCATCAATCTTCGCTGCTTTGCCACCCATCGCATCGATAAGCGCAAAACCTGCGCATAAATCCCATAATTTCGCACGACCGAATGCTCCGAAATCAGCTTTGCCCATGATGATTTCGGCGAATTTCAATGCCGCGCAAGACGAGTCCGATACTTCGTTGAAAATTTGACCATTATACCGCATCACGTCTTTTGCCGCACCGAAAGACGTATAATTTAAAATTCCCGACATTTCTTTGATCGGTTTGCGATAGCTGGACCGGAACGGCGTGACTTTGTTACCGTTGCTGTACACGCCGATGCCTTCACCACCAGACAACATGACATCATACATCGGCAAGTAAATCCAACCGTATGTCGGTTTCTTTTCCGCATTATTCCACAAGGACACAATGACGCCGAAATCAATGTTATGAGCAGCGAAATTATGCGTGCCGTCAATGGGGTCGACGATCCACGTCCATTCACCTTCGGCATGGATGACCCCTTCTGCCGTGTCTTCTTCGCCTAAGAAATTGCTGTGAGGCAATAACGGCAATAACGCATTTTCTAGAAAATCTTGCGTTTCAAGATCGGTTTTCGTGACGATGGAGTGGTCGCTTTTGATGCAGACTTGTTCGGACACGAACTGTGAATGAAACGCAGGTACGATAATTGTCGACGCAGCCTGGCGCATGATGCGCTGCACCTCGTGATCTAATCGGTTGTATAACGTATCGTTCACTTTTTGATCGCTGCCGAAAACAAATGGTGGTATTGCCCGCTTTTGGCAGGACTGATCCGCAGTGTCACATGGATTTGGTTGACACTCTCTTTACGGTCCATCACTTGACCGTTGCGGTACAGCCACGCCAACGCTTCGCCATTCGTGGCAGGAAGCGTAAATTCTTCAATGATATCATGCTTATCGAGCAATGAATCAATTTGTTTTAACAAATTGTCCAGGCCCTCGCCTGTCACGGCCGACGCCATATGCGCCTTGCCGTAACTGCGTGCGATCGCTCCTTCTAAAACCGCTTTTTGCTCTGGACCCAGCAAATCGATTTTATTCCACACTTCCCACACGGTCGTGCCTGAATCCAATTTCATACGCTCGAGCGTATCGATGACGTCCTGACGCTCGGCTTCGGTATAAGGTGCCGCAATGTCACGTACATGTAACAATAAATCTGCGTGCACCGTTTCTTCCAACGTGGCGCGGAACGCC
>JANODM010000150.1:0-4069 GCA_031412695.1 Alphaproteobacteria bacterium | reverse complement strand
AGACCGGCATGGATTACGGCGTGAATGCCATTGAAATCGAATGTTTCTTGAGCTTGGATGTCCAAAGAATGTTCATCACCGAATGCGACCTGTTCACCGTTTAAACGCCCCGATTCGAGTGGGATAATATGAGTTTTAATGGCTCCGGAATCGGATAAAACGGTCAAAATCTCGCGTCCCAAAGGGGTTTGCGCCCCGGTGACAACCATTCTTGCAGCGGATAGTTTCATGCGCCAAACTCCGTCCCAGAGGACCTGTAATAGATGTTGATTGAAACCGACTATAGTGCGCTTGCTCGGGCAGGCCAAGATGGCTTGCCGCTTCGGGTTGGCGGGTGCGTGGTTGCAATCGGTAATTTCGATGGCGTTCACAAAGGGCATCAAGCCCTGTTGGCACATGCCAAGGCTTTGGCTGACCAAGACGGAGTGCCCCTGGTTGCGTTGACATTCGATCCGCATCCGCGCCGTTATTTCAAAGCGCAACAACCGCCTTTTTTATTGACCGATACAACATTGCGTGCGGAATATTTGGCGGCGTGCGGTGTCGAGACGATCGTGCAAATGCGTTTCGACATGTTATTAGCGAATGCCACCGCTGAGGAATTCATCGAACATATTTTATTACACGCTTTGCAAGTCAAACATGTCGTCGTCGGGAATAATTTCGTCTTTGGAAAGGATCGCGGCGGCAATGTAAAAACCTTGCGTCTTTGGGGTGAAAAGCACGGATTTACCTGCGTGCCGATGGCGCAAGTCACGGATGCGGCAAGTGTACGCTTGTCATCTCAATATGCGCGCGACGCAATCAAAAACGGCCAGACGGCAACTGCTGAAGACGTGCTTGGCCGACCATGGGTGTTGCGTGGTAAAGTGGTTCGTGGTGAACAACGCGGTCGTACGATTGGTTGGCCGACGGCGAATATCGCGCTGGATGAATTCATTCATCCGAAATTCGGAATTTATGCCGCGCGCGTGACCATCGAAGGCGAGGAGGGTGTTTATGATGCCGTTCTTAATATCGGCATTCGTCCGATGTTTGCCTTGGCCACGCCCTTGCTTGAGGTGCATTTATTAGACACGCAACAGAATTTATACGATAAAATTTTACGTGTGCATTTTCATGATTTTATCCGCGCCGAAGCCGATTTGCCCAATCTTCACGCCCTTAAAGCGCAAATAGCCGATGACGCTGCAGCGGCCAGACGGATCTTGCAAAATCGTGATGGCTTAGGCATAATACAGCCATGACCCTTCGCGCCCAGATAACCACGGTTATTATTATTCCTAATATCATCCCTTAAGGGGATCGCGCGCTTTTCTTTATCCATACAATCCGTTACTCTTTTTTCACCGTTTTAACCCATTTGGGCCTTGTTGATGACCGACGATTTTAAAGACACCTTATTTTTGCCCCAGACCGAATTTCCGATGCGCGGCGAATTGCCGAAACGCGAGCCTGATACGCTGAAAAAATGGAAAGAGCTGGATTTATTTAAGACGCTGACCACGTCCGCAGCAAACCGTCCGAAATTCATTTTGCATTTCGGCCCTCCTTTTGCGAATGGTAATCTGCATACCGGACATGCCTTGACGAAAATTCTAAAAGACCTGGTCATCCGCACGCGTTTCGCGTTAGGGTATAATGCACCGATGGTACCGGGATGGGATTGTCACGGTCTGCCGATTGAATGGAAGATCGAAGAAAAATACCGCGCCGAAAATAAAAACAAAGATGATGTACCGCCGGTGCAGTTCCGTCAAGAATGCCGGGAATTCGCCGATTATTGGACCAAAATTCAAGCCGAAGACATGAAGCGTCTGGGCGTGATCGCCGATTGGGATAATCCATATAAGACAATGGATTTTTCATCCGAAGCGACAATTGTATCCGAGATTCACAAGTATTTGATGAACGGTGCTCTCTATCGCGGCGTGCGTCCCGTCTTGTGGTCTGTGGTTGAAAAGACGGCACTTGCTGCCGCCGAAGTCGAATATCAGGAACATAATTCCACAACCGTCTATATCGCGTTTCCAGTTAAGACAACGACCAAGGCTGAATTAAAAGATGCCAGCGTTGTGATTTGGACGACGACAACCTGGACCTTGCCGGGCAACCGCGCTATCGCCTATGGCGAAAAAATGGATTACGCATTGTACGAAGTGACCGAAGTCGATGCGGAATCAAAAGTCACCATAGGCGCAAAATTACTGTTGAATACGGGCCTAGCCGAAAGCGTATTGAATCACGCCAAAGTTACCGCGCACAAAAAATTGAATACGTATAAAGGTTCCGACCTAGCAGGGCTTGTCTGCGCGCATCCATTGCACAAAGCTGATCCGTATTACGGTTTCGATGTCCCGTTATTGGCGGGTGACTTTGTCACAACCGATACGGGAACTGGGTTCGTTCATATCGCACCGGGTCACGGCGAAGACGATTACTATGTGTGTAAAGCCAACGGACTGGCTGTGCCTGAAACGGTCGACAGCGATGGTACGTATTTTCCAAGTGTTGGTTTATTCGCAGGTCTTGATGTTTATGATGCGAATGGCAAAGAAGGTAAAGCCACAGGCGCCATCATCGGCAAAATGGTCGAAGCGGGCGCGTTGGTCGCCAAAGGTAAATTGCGCCATTCTTATCCGCATTCATGGCGATCCAAAGCGCCCCTAATTTTCCGTACCACAGCACAATGGTTCATCGAGATCGATAAATCAGGTTTACGCAAAACCGCGTTGGAACAAATTAAAAAAACACAATGGCTTCCACCCGAAGGTGAAAACCGCATTACGGCGATGGTCACGGATCGTCCCGATTGGTGTATCTCGCGCCAGCGTTTGTGGGGCGTGCCAATTGCAATCTTCGTAAACAAAACCACGCGCGAACCGTTGCGTGATGAGGCCGTCAATTCGCGTATCGTCGAAGCCTTTAAAAAAGAAGGCGCCGATGCGTGGTATGCGCATGATGCGCAATATTTCTTGGGCGATGCGTACAAAGCCGCCGATTTCGAACAAGTCATGGACATTGTCGATGTCTGGTTTGAATCCGGTTCGACGCATGTATTTACGCTTGAAAATCGCCCCGATCAGCATTGGCCTGCGGATTTATATTTGGAAGGGTCCGATCAACATCGCGGATGGTTCCAATCGTCCCTTCTCGAGGCATGCGGGACACGCGGGACGGCACCTTTCAAAGCGGTTCTGACGCATGGTTTCGTCGTCGACAAAGACGGCAAGAAAATGTCGAAATCGGCAGGGAATGGTTTGTCTCCGAACGAATTGATGCAAACCTATGGCGCAGATATTGTGCGCTTATGGGTGTTAAGTTCGGATTTCCACGAAGATGTCCGCATCAGCCCTGAAGCGTTCAAAGTTCAATCGGAAAACTACCGTCGTTTCCGCAACACGTTGCGTTACGTGTTGGGAAATTTGGACGGATTTACGAATGCCGAACGCGTCGATCTAGTCAAGGATTACGCGAAACTACCTGACTTGGAAAAATGGGTGTTGCACCGCATCACGGAAGTCAACGAAGCCGTCAAAGATGCGGTCACGCGTTACGAGTTCAACGAAGCGTTTCGTGCCGTGTTCGATTTCTGTAATTCGGATTTGTCGGCTTTTTATTTCGACATCCGCAAAGACCGTTTGTACTGCGATCGCCCCGATCTGTTTGAGCGTCGCGCAACCCGCAGCGTGTTAGAGGCGTTATTGAGCGCGTTAACGTCATGGCTGTCACCTCTTATCCCCTTTACCGCCGAAGAAACCTGGGCGGCCAAAGGCGCCGAAGTGTGTTCAGACATCAATGTTCAAACCGTACATCAACGCATGTACCCAACGTATGACGCGGTATGGACGAATACCGATTTGGCGAAAAAATGGGAACGTATTCGCGACATACGTCGTGTTGTCACGGGTGCCATCGAAATCGAACGTGCTGAAAAACGTATCGGATCATCGCTTGAGGCGCACCCAACCGTTTATTTGACGAATGAACCGGATCAAAAAATCTGTGCGGCTTTGGATTGGGCAGAATTGGCGATCACGTCACAATGCACGCTAGTTAACGGAGTATC
>JANODM010000149.1:0-3672 GCA_031412695.1 Alphaproteobacteria bacterium | reverse complement strand
TAACCGGGGTTCGAATCCCCGTGGGGACGCCAACTTTATTTTATCTTATTGATAATAAAGCAGTTTTATATCTTTATTCCAATTTTCTTACTTTGCGTCGTTATTTTTCTTGTGATCTGCGTTCGGGCGTAACTTCGCATCTCCGCCGACATTCGGTTTACGACCTTCGGCATAGCCGCTAAATTGTGGCGACATGCGATCCGTCGCCTTCACAGGTTTTATATTATGTTGCTGCTTGTCTTTGATTGGGTTGGACATGGCTTGCTCCCTAAGGGTTGGGTTTACCAAAACCTTAGCAAGCCGATATATAAATTTTCGATGCCGTTGCGTCTTTAACCCGGTTCATTACGGCACAATAACAGCGATGTTGATAATGCTTTGCCGTTACAAAAGTCAGATCTGAATACTCGACCATTCGAAATATTTTGAAAAGCGACGCCATTTTCACCGAACGTTGTTGCCGATTGCACCCAGTTATTTTTCTTGCAGGCTTGCAAAGCTAATTCACGCAAAGCTTGGTTTCGTTCCAAGACTTCTTCGACCTGTTTCAATTCATTCTCGGTCAAACGTCGCACACCGTCATCATCCGTGCCGTTAGCGCATGCCGATTTAATCTGCTCATCCGTTTGCTGCGCGCTGTAGGCATAGCCGTGAAATGTGTCATTGTTTTTTCTTTTTTGATTTAATACTTCGGTTGCCACATCGTGCGTCATGAGTTCGGCGGCGTTTTCAAGAAACACATAAAGTTTTTTGCGCGTATCAATCGACACGCCAAAATAATACCAGCCCTCACTTACAGGATCGCCTACAGATTGCTGATGAATAGAATGTTGTGCTGGTATTTCGGCCATGTGGTCCCACTTGAAATTGGCATGTTAAAAAAATTAACATAACATAAAAACGAGACCTTTAACTGTCAAGGCAAAACTATGTGCAAAACCACATTTTAACCGCCAGTTTTAATGCCAATAACGGATCGGATCGTATGAAACGCATATCAGCCGTGTTGAACTCTGCACGTTTCAGTTTCTTCAAATTAATCTGTATGACATGATAAAATAACAACGGTGTTTTTGCTTGTGGTTTTACAACCAATTTTTGTTCGATGGCCGCGGCAATTTTTTCAATGGAAATATCCGGTAAAAAATTCTTACCTTGCGCGCGATGGAGTGATGATGCACGTAATAATCCGACAGCCGCATAGCTTTGGGCAATCGATTCGACACTTGTATCGTCTTCGGTTTCGTGTGTCGCCTTCATCGCCAAACGCAACAAGGGTGCCGATGTCATTAAACAATAATTCCAAAATTCATCTTCCAACATAATATCGTCATACACATCGCGTTCGCGTGCGTCGATCAGGATTTGAAAATCATTTTCATTCCACTCAATCCCTGTTTTTAACCCGTCATCCAACGCCATGATGACATCATGTTTGTCGGCCTTGCCTTGGAATAAACGTTTAATCGCATCGCGCCACCATTGCAGACGGATCAAACCAATCATACTTTGGGTCGTTACCTCGCGAGTTTTGGCGATTTCCAGATTAAATGCGTAAAGAGCCCATAAAAACGGTCGCGCGTTAACAGGGGTGAATAACGTCGTCAAATAACGCTCGTAATCATAGCGTTTGACCAAGGTTAAATGGGATTCTGTCATAAAATTCCTACGTTTCCTGATTATTCTAACGTCTTTCTTTTCCCTCGCAACGCACTATTATAAGAGCATGATCGACAAAAACCGCCGCAGCTTTATGGCTTTGACCGCCTCTACTTTGGGTGCCATCACCGCTGCACGCGCTGTCCCCTCTTTTGCCGCCGATTTTATTTCAACACAAAAAAAGGATCGTTCCATGACCAAACTTGTTCTCCCTGCCCTTCCTTATGCTCAAGACGCATTGGCACCGATCATGTCTGCCGAGACATTGGAATACCATCATGGCAAACATCACAAAGCGTATGCTGATAAAGGCAATGAATTAATTGAAAAAGCCGGAATGCAAAATAAATCCGTCGAAGAAATTATTACCGCGACATTCGGCAAAGAAGACCACGCGCCATTATTCAATAACGTCGCACAATTTTGGAACCACGTGCATTTTTGGGAATGGATGAAACCCAATGGCGGCGGCACTAAATTACCTGGTAACCTCGAAGCTCCGATCAAAGCGGCTTTTGGTGATTTCGACACATTCCGTGCGAAATTCATTGATGCAGGTACGACTCAATTCGGGTCAGGCTGGGCCTGGTTAGCAACGGACGAGTCAGGTGCTTTGAGCATCATGAAAACCGCAAACGGCGACAATCCGTTGACTAAAGGCAAAAAGCCGATTTTAGGCGTCGATGTGTGGGAGCATTCTTATTACATCGATTACCGCAATGCGCGCCCGAAATATTTGGAAGCATTTGTCGACAAACTGATCAACTGGGATCACGTCGCACATATGTACGGCGAAGCGACTGGTAAAAAAGCAGCGGCTTAACTTATATAGTGTAATCCCTGCGAAAGCGGGGATCTTGCGTAGAATGAAGAGACCCTCGCTTACGCAAGGGTTACGACTATTATCTCAAGAGTCCTACGGCAACTAATCGACCTTCAGCCATCAAGACATTATAGGTGCGGCATGCCGCCCCGTTATCCATCGTGTCGACGACAAAACCGTAGGTATTTTTGATCTGCTGACGTAGAGCGGGAGACAGCATGAATTGCTTGTCGCCTGTGCCGAATAGAAAGACGTGGATGCGGTCTTTAAACGGTTCCAGCACGGCAAAATCCAATAGCTGCGGCGGTGTTGACGGAGCCCATTCGATCACGCGGTCGACCATGACAATGATTGAGCGCTCATAGATTTCGTTGCTGACTTTGAACACGCCGCCTTTATACGATTGGATAATCTTGGAATCCGCGCGAATAAGGGGTGTGACATCCATTTTAGGCAACAGCCATGGCTGCTTGGCGTTGTTTGTGCTCTTCCTTCATGCCTAAATACAGCAACAAAGGGGTAGCAACAAAAACGGATGAATACGTTCCGACCACGATGCCCCAAATCAAGGCACCAACGAAACCACGAATAACCGGACCCCCGATAAAATAGAGCACCAGCAACGCCATAGCGGCTGTACCACCTGTCAGTATTGTGCGCGACAGGGTGGCGTTAATCGACAGATTAAACAGTTCAGGAAGAGGCATTTTGCGGTATTTACGCATCATCTCGCGGACGCGGTCGAACACGACGACGGTGTCATTGATCGAATAGCCGCCAATCATCAAGACAGCAGCCAAAGTCGATAAATCGAATTCCGCACGCGTCAACGCGAATAATCCGACCGTCAACAGCGCGTCATGCAACAACGCGATGACCGAACAAATACCGAATTGCCATTGGAAGCGTACCATCACATACATCAAAATTCCGACGGATGATAAAACAACTGCCCAAATTCCTTTTTTGATCAATTCTTCGCCGACTTGCGGGCCGACATATTCGACACGACGATAGACCGCACCATCACCTAATTTTTCTTTGACAGCGTTGATGGCGACTTGTTGTGCGCCCTCGCCTTTTTGTTGACCGATGCGGATCAACACACGATCGGTTTTATCGCTTCCGGAGCCGAATTGTTGGATATTGATTGTCCCCAATCCCAACGTGTCCAAATCATCCCGCAATGC
>JANODM010000148.1:0-3409 GCA_031412695.1 Alphaproteobacteria bacterium | reverse complement strand
GGCAGAGTCAACCGGCTAGCGGCGCTAATCTTGCCCGGATCGTGTTTTCAACAGCTCAAGATGACAATTCTGAGCATAGCGATCGGTCATCCCGGCCAGGAAATCGGCAATATGACGGCTCCTCTCAGGCTCCGAAAGCGGCAGAATGGCTTGCCATTCGCCGGGCATCAGCAACGGGTCGGCTGAGTAGGCCGCGTAGAGTTCACTCACGATGCGCTGGGCCGTCGCCGCAGCTTCATCCTGCGCCGGATGGTGATACAGGTTTTCGTACATGAACCGTTTCAGACAGCGTTCCCGTTCGACCATTCCGACTGAAAACCCGCCGATTGCAGCACCTGAATTGCGGATGTCAGCGGGGTCCTGAATATCCTGTTCTCCGATCCGGGCGCGCGTCGCGTCGATGACGTCATTGACCATCAGACCGATCTGCTGGCGGATCAATTCAGCCACGAGGCGAGCAGGCTCGACATCGGGAAATCGCCTCAGGATATCATTCCAACACTCTGCAATAAAAGGCAATTCGAGTAGCTGATCGATCGTGAGCAGCCCTGCCCGAATGCCGTCGTCGATGTCGTGATTGTCGTAGGCGATATCGTCCGCCACCGAGGCAATCTGCGCCTCGAGAGATGGCCATCGGTCCAGTTCCAGGTCGAACTGGTCATCGATCGCTGACAACGCCCATCCGGGCCTGGCGACGGGTCCGTTATGTTTGGCCATGCCCTCCAACACTTCCCAACACAGATTCAAACCGTCGAATTCCGCATAGCGTTTTTCCAATTTTGCGACGACGCGCAAGGATTGGTCGTTATGATTGAATCCGCCGAAATCTTTCAAACATTCCTTCAGCGTATCTTCGCCGCAATGAGCAAAAGGCGGATGGCCCAAATCATGCGCCAACGCCACCGTCTCGGCCAAGTCCTCTTGGATATGCAGACTTCGGGCCAACGTGCGCGCAATTTGCGCCACTTCTAATGTATGGGTAAGGCGCGTGCGGAAATGATCGCCTTCATGCACGACGAAGACTTGGCTTTTATATTTTAAACGGCGAAAAGCCGATGAATGGATGATGCGGTCGCGGTCGCGCTGAAACGTGTTGCGTTCCAAGGATGGAGCCTCGGGGATCAAACGGCCTTTGGATTGGCTGGGTTTGCACGCATAGGGTGCCAAGAGTTGTTCGTATGGATCGGTCATACAATCATTCTCAGTCGATCGTTAGGGCCGCCTTTTTCAGACGAGTACTCTTCTACAATCGCGGTCATTTTATTAGGATTGCGGGCTAGAATTTCATTTACTCTATGATGAAATCGCAGATCATCGCTTGAAACTCCAGGCGAAGATTCTTCATAAAACCCTGTTTTTTCATCATATTCAAAATGTTTAGCAACAAGTCCCAAACTTTGAATTTGTTTCAGATATTCAATATCGTCGAATCCCATCACTCTTAAATCTATTTCCTCTTCAATAGCATCATCATCGAATTTATCCGCAACGAATAATGGCATAATTTCTTCGCGAGCGTACGTAAAACGGCATTCTTCCAATTGTGAGTGCTGTACCACGCTGATGTATTTTACCTTCCCGAAAACATCATGTATATTTTCAAAGTATTTATTTAACTGCATAATGACTTTTGCATCATGCTGATCCTTCGGATCTAGGCCCATAAAATAATCTGCTGCACTTTCCATGGCTGCACACCTTTCTTTTACAGAACCGTACCAAACTATCCCACTTAGTCAATTAGGCCTTAATGCCGATAATGCTTGAATTGACCCTCACCTACCTCTACTTAAAGGGTTATGCTTGGTTCCATTACCGTCACCCCTGCCGCTGCGGCCCAAATTAATAAAATAAGGGCTGACAAAGGCGATCCTGCTTTGATGTTTCGCATCATGGTCTTGGGCGGCGGCTGTTCGGGCTTTAAATATAAATTTGAATTCGATGCCATCCAAAACGATTGGGATCTAACATTTACCCAAGACGGCGCAACAGTCTTAGTCGATGATTTATCCATCCAATACCTTAAAGACGGCGAGTTGGACTTTGAAAAAGACCTGTCAGGTGCTCGCTTTGTCATTACCAACCCAAATGCGGCATCAGGCTGTGGCTGTGGCGTTTCCTTTGCGGTCAAGCCTTGACGTCGTTCATTAATACAGTTGACCCCTGCCGCAGCGCGGCTAAGCTGGTCTCAACAAGGTTGGTCGCACAATGATCGGTTCGTTATTATTCTTAACAATCATAGCCCTAGGGCTTTATGGTCTAAATGAATATTATAAAGTAAAACTGGGGATTATTCATAAGAAAACGCCGATGGCCGCAATCGAAGCCCTCGCCAATCTTATTGAAGACACAAATAACGATGAAGGCCGCCTGGTCGAACTGGGTTCAGGCTATGGTGGTTTCGTCTTAGGCTTGGCAAAACGCCTACCTGAATGGGATATCATCGGCGTGGAACAATCGCCGACTCCATGGATTTTGGCTAATATGCGTTCCATCGGCAAACAGGCCAGAAATTACCGCTTTTTTCTCTACGACCCAATGATATGGCCGCTCAAGAATTACGACATCGTTTTTATTCATCACGATGAAAAAGTGTTACGGACGTGGGAGCAGTCTTTGGCTCGTCGTCTTCAGCCTGACACTTTGTTAATTACGTTAAATCATAGATTACCGCGCATCGCTCCGGCTAATGCGATTAAGGTCAGCGATAATTTGACGTTCTATGTATATCAAAAAACCGTACAGCAAGTTGCCGTGCCTCCGACACCGGAACAAATCGCCGAACAAGTCGCAGCTGAAACGGTAGCGGCCCAAACGGCTCCGCCGTCGACAACAGTGCCGCCTCAACAGACAGCGGCGCCCGCAGCTTAGGGCGTTGCAACGTTTAAGCCTGCACGTGCCAACAGCGACTGCATCTCGCGCGGAAAATCGCTAATCACAGCGTGAATTTTGTCTTCCAGAATCGGATCTTTCAGCATGTCGACGATCATTGATCCCTGTTCGGATGGATGACGTTCCGATGCGCTCCATACGATCAATTTCGCTTTGGGATACTTTCTTTCCAATCCTGCGACCGTTTCCGCCGTCACGCACGACAATTCCAAACTAAAATAATCAGGCAATGTCTGGCGCAAATCGTCGCGATCCAGCACGTTTTCTTCCAAATTGAACGGAATATAACTGGCGTCTTGCGGCGCGTTAGGCCAATTCGGATACATTGCCGAGATCGGCAAAGACGATACGGCAAACGCCGCAGCAATTTTGAATCGCGGGCCGATTTTGCTGCGCAGATCACGTAACCCCGACATGTTAAAACTGCTGAACACGATTTGATCGGGTTTGATCACTTTTGCCTGAACCGCTTGCTCGACGATGCGTACAGCGATATCTGCAGTATGCGGTCCCTTTA
>JANODM010000147.1:0-1518 GCA_031412695.1 Alphaproteobacteria bacterium | reverse complement strand
CACTACCCAGCCGGAAATTCCTTCTATTTCCATACTTGCCGTCGTCAGCCCGTCACGATATTTTTCGGCATCCTGACTAGAGAATCTGATCCAGTCGGCTAACTCTTGCTGCGCCGGGTTTCGATAGGCTTGAAGGCGGTTGGCTTCAATCGTTTGTTCGTCGATCAATTGACTTTCTTTGCTAGTTGTAGGTAGATAATGAACAAATTCTGGTTCTGAATTGACCAAATATTTGAGATCTTCTGGTTTCAGCACCTCACTTAAAAAATCGGAACGAACCGTGCGGCGGCTTTTAATTTTTTCGATGTCAAAAGCATTTTTTGATGCTTCTTTAATCAGCTTTACTGACATCACCCGTTCATCCTGATTGGTCGTAGCGCGTAAAGTCCAATCGCAGGCGTAGCCCAAAGCACCAGCAGCATAGTCCAGATTTTGAATAAAAGCACCGATCGATAACATCGTCTCTCTCTGAGTCGGATCGACGGCAGGCAGCCATTTATTTTTATCGTTGCCGATAATCCAGTGATACGGTTCGAGATATTGAACAAACCACGGCTGCGTGTTGTGACCGCTAGGCGCAAGCGAGGCGAGAAACAAAATCTCTGCTTCGTCCGACTTCAGCATTGTGTTGCGATCGCGTAGTGTCAGCTCTGTCGAATTATCTGTCGGTTTTAGATCCGCTCTAACAAGATTACTTTTGTCGCTGAATAAATAAGCTGTTGCCACGGCTGCGATTGTGGTTCCGCCTGCAATGCCGATAAATTTGATTCTGTTCATAATGAACGTCCTTAGGTATAACCATATTTTTTGATGAACCAAGTTTTAACAAATTGAGTCAACACGCAATAGCAAGTAAGGATTGCAGCCAACCAGAGAAAGTAGACGGCTGGCAAGGGCACAAATCCTAGACTGGCTGCGATCGGCGAAAAGGGCAGATACATGGCGATCGCCATCACCGTGGCGGTAATCATTAGCATGGGCAAAGAAGCTCGACTCTGAAAAAAGGGCACCTTAGCCGTGCGAATCACATGGACGATCAGCGTTTGCGTCATCAGACTTTCGACAAACCAACCTGTTTGAAACAACGCTTGATTGTCTACAGAATTCGCCCCAAAAACAAACCACAACAGGGCATAGGTGGCATAGTCGAAAATGGAGCTAATCGGTCCGATGAAAATCATAAAGCGCCGGATATTCGCAATTTTCCACTGCGGCGGCTTCACCAGGTCTTCTTGATCCACATGATCGAAGGGGATGCCCGTTTGCGAAAAGTCGTAGAGAAGATTATTGATCAATATTTGTACGGGCTGCATTGGTAAAAAGGGCAACAGCGCACTCGCACCCAAAACGCTAAACATATTGCCAAAGTTAGAGCTGGTGCCCATTCTGATGTATTTGATGATGTTGGCAAACGTCTTACGACCTTCAGTTACTCCAGATTCCAGGATTAGTAAGTTTTTTTCTAACAAAATGATGTCTGCTGACTCTTTGGCAATATCGACTGCCGTATCGACTGAG
>JANODM010000146.1:0-4119 GCA_031412695.1 Alphaproteobacteria bacterium | reverse complement strand
CAAGACGTGACGCGGAAAACGGTCTTCTAAGCGATGTAAAATATCACGGATAACGGCACCCATTGGGGATGTAATAATACCGATACGTTCAGGCAGAAACGGAATTTGTTTTTTACGCGAAGGATCGAAAAGACCTTCGGCAGTCAAGCGTTTTTTACGCTCTTCCAACATCTTGAGCAAAGCCCCTTGGCCCGCCAATTCCATGGTTTCGATGACTAACTGGTAATTGGATCGGGCAGGGTATGTCGTGATTTTACCCGTGCAAATGACATCCATGCCTTCTTCAGGTTTGATCGATAACGATCCCAAAACGCCTTTCCAGCAGACGGAATTGATGACGGAGTTTTCGTCCTTGAGATCCGTATACAGATGGCCTGACGGATAGATTTTCACTTTGGACAATTCGCCGCGAACGCGCACATATTCGAAATCTTTTTCAATCGTGCGTTTCAATTTGAAACTCAATTCGCTGACGGAAAACGGTTCGGGCATATTGGTGCGGACTTCGTTCATCGCGTTACCTTCTGGCCTTGAAAAAATTTTGCAGCAATTCAGCCGATTCTTCGGCGAGCAATCCGCCCGTATGGCCGACTTTGAAATGCAACGCGGGTGAACCACTGAGACATGGGCCGTTGACGAGGCCGCCTGATTTTACATCTTCCGCCCCGTAATAGATATGGCGGATACGGGCAAAACTGATGGCACTTGTACACATCGGGCATGGTTCCAAGGTGACATATAAATCGCATTCCGGAATCCGTTGCGCTCCGGCTTTGGAGCACGCCTCGCGTATAGCCAATATCTCAGCATGGGCGGTCGGATCGCTTAACTTAACGGTTTTGTTATATGATTTTGCGACAATGTCTCCCGAGTTCACGTCCACGATCACCGCACCAATTGGCACTTCCTGCGCATCATAAGCAAGCTTGGCCTGTTCAAAGGCCAAACGCATATAATCCAAAGGGGTTGTGTTGTTCTGCAGCATGAAATAATGGGAGCACGGGCTTGGGTTTAAACCTGTGACATGGTAACATGCGGCTGCGAAAAAGCGAGAGCATCTTATGAAAAAAAATAATACGCAAAAAAAGCAAAACGACAGCCATACCTTAATCGATACCCTTGCGGCTCATGCCGAGAAGTGGGCGTCGGTCGGCAAATTGAGTGCCGGCGACAAGCGCACGTTTATCGAGCAGCTTTTGCAAGGTGAAAGCTTAAGGGATTTGCAAAAACCGCCTTTGGCCGAAGCCGAAGAAGTCGTTAGAAACTTATGGAAAAAGTTCCAGCTGCGTAAGTTCGAGGATATTCATATCGAAATCCAAGAGGATTTATTCGGCCAAGCAGGACGTGCCGACATTACAATCATGCAGCGCCAAATTCCGTTTATTACGGATTCAATTTTGAATTTGTTGCGCCAATATCATTTGACCACATCCGTCATGTTGAACGCGACGATCAAAGTCCGTCGCGATGATGACGGTCAGTTATTATCCGTTCACGGTGACAAAGAGCAGCGTCCGGATCTGCAAACTGACAAGATTTTATATTTGCAATGCGAGCATCGCGGTGAAGTACTGGATGCCAAGATGCTACGTACGGCGATTTCGGATATTCTGCGTGACGTGCATGCCGCCGTCGAAGATTGGCGCGCCATGCAGGGTCAAATTGCCGAAACGATTAATGATTTGCAGCAAAGCATTAAAAACGTCGACGGCGAAGAAGCCTATGAAGCGGCGCAATTCCTGTCTTTTTTGAAAGATAATAATTTCACGTTCCTGGGCTATCGCGAGCATAATCTGCGTCATCTCAAAGAAGTGACGTATTTCGACAGCTTGAAAGATAAAAGCCTGGGCATTTTGCGCGATGACGGATTTTTACTGTTTGAAGGAGCGGTTACGGACGATTTAATCCCAGCCGAAGTCAAACAATTCTTAGAAAGTCCTGTGCCGTTGCTGATGGTTCTGAAAGCGACGCGTCGATCCACCGTCCACAGAAACGTGCATATGGATGTGGTCATCATCAAGAAATATAACGCCAAAGGCCACGTCGAAGCATTACGTCTTTTCTCGGGGTTATTTACCGCGCAATGCTATGCGAAACCTGTCGAGCAAATCCCGTATCTGAAACGCAAAGTGAATGCTGTCATGATGCGTGCCGGCTATGATGTCGAGACACATCCTTGGCGTGCGTTAAAACATGTCGTCGACAGCTATTCCCGTGATGAATTGTTTCAAATCGAAACAGAAGAATTATATGAACAAGCATCGGGTATTACACGATTGAATAATCGCCCCGAAGTCGAAGTGTTTGTCCGCAAAGATTATTTACAACGCTATTTCTCGGCCCTGGTATTCTTGCCGAAAGAACAATACGACACGGAATTGCGTGCTAAGATCCAAGCGGTTCTGGAAGAAGAATTACATGGCAAAGTCGAAGACCAGTATATGGCCGTCGACGAAAAGCCTCTTGCTCGTTTGCAATATATGATCGTATGCGGACGTACGCTGTTGCCGAATTTCGATTTGGATCGCCTACGCAAGCGTCTTGTTCAAACGTGTACGCCGTGGTTTGACCGTCTTAAAGCAGGTGCATTGGATGCTTTCGGCAAGCATGAAGCGCAACGTTTGCTTAAATCAATGAGCCGTGCCTTTTCCGTCGGCTATCAAGACAGCGTTTCGATCAAGCATGCTCTTGAAGATTTGGAAAACATCCAGCGGGTTTTGCACAATGAAGAAATGGTCGTAACCTTACGTCGTCGTGACGAAGATCCCGCCGAATTTTATCGTATCAAGATTTATAAGCGTGATACCGAAGCGCGATTGTCGGATTTATTACCGATGCTGGATCGTATGGGTTTCCGTTGCGAACATGAGACAACCTATGCCATTCAGGCAAGTGATGATCACCCATTGGTTTATTTGCATGAATTGTATGGGATAATTGATGATTTCGACGCGAATTCAATTAAAACCATCGAGCCGATTTTCGCTCAAGCGTTTAAAAATATCTGGAGTGGCAAAGTTGATAGCGATTCATTCAATACGTTGACGTTGTTGGCGGCATTAGATTGGCGCGAAGCAAATATCTTCCGCGCGTTGGCACGCTATCTTGATTTGGCTTCTTACCCTTTAGGTAAACGGTATATCAGCCAAGTGTTGGCTAAATATCCTAAAATCACACGCCGTTTGTGCGACTTATTTCTTACGCGTCATGATCCGTTATTGGATCGTACAAAGGCGGATGCCGATACAGTCACGATTATGGCTGAAATCGACCAGATGCTGGAAAGCGTGGAAAAACTGGACGAAGATCGCGCTTTGCGTAGTATCCTAGTTCTTATTCGCGAATCGTTGCGGACTAATTACTTTCATACGGACAAAAATGGCGCACCGTTAGATGTGTTCGCATTGAAATTAGATGCGCAAAAAATAAAAGACTTGCCGCAACCGCGTCCTTATCGCGAGATGTTTGTTTTCAGTACGCGTATGGAAGCCGTGCATCTGCGCGGCGGACCGATTGCGCGCGGCGGCATACGCTGGTCCGATCGTTATGAAGATTTCCGTACGGAAATTTTAGGCTTGATGAAAGCTCAGATGGTCAAAAATGCGGTTATCGTGCCCGTCGGGGCCAAAGGCGGATTTATCTGCAAGAATCAACCCGGTCTGAAAACACCCCAAGAACGTCAAGCCGAAGGTATTGCGTGCTATCAAATCATGGTGCGCACATTCCTGAGTATCACGGATAATCTGACGGACACGAACAAAGCCCTGCATCCGACGAATACCGTATGCCATGACGGCGAAGATCCGTATTTTGTCGTCGCTGCCGACAAGGGCACGGCGTCGTTCTCGGATATCGCTAACAAAATATCATTGGATCACGGGTTTTGGTTGGGCGATGCGTTCGCTTCAGGTGGAAGTCAGGGCTATGACCACAAGAAAATGGGTATTACGGCCAAGGGTGCATGGGAATGCATTAAACGTCACTTCCGCGAACTGGGCAAAGATATCCAAACCGAAACCTTTACGGTGGCTGGCGTCGGCGACATGAGCGGCGATGTTTTCGGTAACGGCATGTTGTTATCGGAACAAACGCAATTGGTGGCCGTATTTGATCATCGTC
>JANODM010000145.1:0-4594 GCA_031412695.1 Alphaproteobacteria bacterium | reverse complement strand
CATCACCATTTTGCATCATGCCGTCGGTCAATGCGGCTTGTTCAGAACGTCAGACATCAAAACGCGCGCTTATACAGCCGCCGATTTTCTGGTCGGGGAAGATGGGCGCGACGGATCATTTTTACACGTCACACTTTACATGAAAGAAGGACGCAGCGTCGACCAACGCAAAGCTTTGGCCGAAACGATGCTGGAAATGCTGAAAGCGCATGTAATTGCTGCACAACAAATGACGGTTGATATCCGCGAAATGGCGACAGAAATCTATCAAAAACACACACGTTAAAAATAAAAATTGCCAGACGGCCTGTAAGCCGGGTTTTGTATGGTCCGTTCTTGCGAACGAACGTGACGATCATTCCTCTGGACGCATCATTACTAATGCGTTCGCGCGACCGACCCGCAACACACGCCGGAAAGGCGCTTAACGTGTTGCCTATTTGGTCTTGCTCCCGGTGGGGTTTTCCATGCCCGCCTTGTTACCAAGTCGGCGGTGCGCTCTTACCGCACCTTTTCACCCTTGCTTTGTTAAAAGCGGTTTATTTTCTGTGGCACTATCCCTGAGATCACTCTCGCCGGTCGTTAACCGGCACCGTCTTTCCGTGGAGCCCGGACTTTCCTCGAAAATTGCTTTCCGCGATCATCCAGCCATCTGGCAGACGCGACTATACAAACAGGATGTCAGAGGCGCAACTATGAATTCATTAACCTATTGAATTTATTTAATGATTCTTCGTAATCAAATCCTGAAATGGATGGATTTACGGTCATTTTGCGCAGAATCATATCGGCCTTTGCTGCATCAAAAGCAGGCGCGGCTTCTAAGACGTCGACCGTGTGATCGAAATTACGGCTGCAATCAGAGTGCATGACGATGTCGCATCCTGCGTTCAACGTTTCTTTGGTGACGAACGCCAACGTGCCAGGCAAAGGCAACCCCATGCCGAATTGATCGCGCTCAGTTGTTGAAAAACCTTCCGGGTAAATCGCGTTCATTTCAATTGTGTCTGCAATGATAACGCCTTTGAATCCGACTTGATCACGCAGTATCGACATGATTTTTTTCGAACGCGTTGCCGGTATCGGGTCGATGTTCTCATAAATCGTGTGCGCCGTCATGATCGCGGGATAATCTTTCATCGCGATATAGGGGATTAGATCCGATTGTAACATCTCGGGTAATGTGGCGCGAATTTTATCTAGACCGTAATGCGGATCGACGGCAACGCGTCCATAGCCTGGCGCGTGTTTCAACACGGACATAACTCCAAGGCTGTGCAGGCCATCGGCAAAGGCTTTGGCGCATGCGCTGACGATATGCGGATCATCGCCAAAGCTTCGGTTATAGAGGCTTGCTGATGTGGCATGCGGCTTGTTATCCAATCCTTTTGCGACAATCACTTCTGCACTGACCAGATCGACAACAGGCGCACAATTCACATCAATACCAAAGCGTTGCAAATCATATGCGATTAATTGCGCATTCAGCTTGATGGCCTCACAAGCGCGTTGCAGATCAGTTTTTATCAGCGACGCGAAATCGCGTGCTGACGGCACGTCACGCCATCCGAAACCGAATTCTGGCTTCATCCGGTTCACTTGGCCGCCTTCGGCATCCGTAAAAATCTTCACTCGCGGACAGACGGATTTGAATTGTCGCACCACATGCTTTACGGTATCGGGGCCTTGTTTAAACGGCTCGGCAAATACGATCATGCCGAAAGGCTGATGCGCTTTGAAAACGTCGAGTTGATGATTGGTAAAATCAGCCGTGCGACAGCCGACGATAACGGGCTTCATTGCACGATGTCGTTTGCGACGCGATTAGGATCAGGCTGGGGCACTGTATTTTCTACAGGCGGCGCAATATCAGGCGCGGCAGCGGACGGCGTCGCAGCGACAGGTGTCGTGGGTTGTGGTGCGTCTTCGGTGATCACGGCTGTTACTGGCGCAAGCACAAATCCTTTGGCCTCTAAAGTCGGGATCCACGCCTTTAATTTTTCAAAGGTCACTGGGTACGGCAAAGCAACACCGACTGCATAGCCACGTTCGGTCGCCGTTTTTTCCAACGCGTCTAATTGTGCTTCGATGGCAACACGGGACGCCGCCAAATCGATGACGGCATCGGAACGCGTAAACGGAATATCACCCAGACGCGACAGCGGTGCGATCAATGAATTACGGTTCATCGTATTATCGACGACAATCAATCCTTCAGCTTTGACGATATCCAAAACGGGGATCAGTTTGTCTTCGACAGTCGTGAATTTCTGACCCATATACGGCATGATACCGACATACCCGTCCGCACGCGCCAAGGCCCAGCGCACGCGCGTGACGTTTTCTTTGTTATCCAAACCTGTCAGCAATGTATTCGGGCCAGGATCATTTTGCGGATAATTATCGGGTTCCATCGGTATCGTCACCAACGATTCATGACCCGCAGCGCGCGATTTTGCAATCCACGATTCCAAATCGGTGGCCGATGATGAAAACGCCATCGTTATTTCGCCCGGCAAATCTTGGACTGAGGCTTGGGTTGCGCCTGCTGCCAAGCCTAGATCCGCGATAATGATAGCAATACGCGGCTTGGTGTTTGCTTTGTCGAACGGACGTGCAAAACGTTGCCAACGCAACAAAGGTGCATCAGTTTCCGCAGCAGGTGTTGCTGGATCAGAAGTTGCTTGAGGCGTTGGTTCGACCACCGCTGGCGTCGTCTTGGCAGTTGGTTCAGGCGCCGGCTCGGTTTGTTGTTCCGGCAGTTTTTCAACAGGCGCAGCTTCGGTTGGCGGCACAATGGCACGTTCAACCGGCGCAGGTGGCCCCATCACTTCCGGCGTCTCTGCGGACGGTTGTACAGATTTTTCTTCCGGTTTTTCCGCAACGGGTGCCGCAGGTTCCTGTTTCCACGATTCAGGCACAAGCGGTTCTTTACCCGCCAAGGTTACGGTCACGCTTGGTGTTTTTTCTAAACGCCGTTGCAGCGTGTCCTCGCTTTTGAATGTCAGCCACGCAAACAAACCTGCCATCGCCGTCGCATATAAAAGCAAAGCGATGATCAAAGCATAACGCGATTGTTTCGGGCCTAAATCAAGCATGGTTTACTGTTGTGTTACCTTGGTTGTATAGCGCGCGACACCGCGAATCAAATCGACCGCACGTTGCAATTGATAATCTTTTTGGTCTGCTTCTTTTTCAATTTCAGCTTGTGATTTCGGCGCTTCCTTTTGATCTTGACCGACAATGACTTGCGTCTCTTGATCTTTGACGATCACGACCGTGTCATTCTTGAGCGCCCCACGCAGATCCGCTTCTTTGGGCATATATCTAGCCAGCTTGTCATCGATCTCTTCGATCTTGGACTGTTTGACTTCGATGTCGGGCACAATGCCTTCGGCTTGGATCGAGCGACCCGATGGCGTGTAATAACGCGCCGTTGTCAAACGCATCGCACCATTGCCAGGCAATGAAATGATCGTTTGTACGGATCCTTTACCGAATGATTTCGTGCCCATGACGACCGCACGACGATGATCCTGCAAGGCGCCCGCAACAATTTCAGATGCTGATGCGGAACCTTCGTTGATCAGAACGACCATCGGTAAACCATCGATGATATCACCCTTTTCAGCATTCACGCGTTTGGTCTCTTCAGCGCGGCGACCGCGGGTCGAGACGATTTCGCCTTTATCCAAAAACGCATCCGATACGTACACAGCCTGATCCAGCAAACCGCCGGGGTTGTTGCGCAAGTCAAGAATAATACCTTTCAGTTTGTCATTGGTTTGTTTTTTCAAATCAATGACGGCTTTTTCCAAATTCTCTTCGACTTGCTCGTTAAAGCTGGTGACGCGGACATAACCGACATCATCGCCTTGCATACGCCAACGTACGGATTTTACTTTGATGACATCACGAACCAATTTGACTTCGAACGGTTCGGATTTTCCTGGGCGCACGATCGTCAAATCGATCGGCGAGCCGACTTTACCGCGCATTTTATCTACGGCATCCGACAAGGTCAGGCCCATGACTTCTTCTTTGCCGATTTTAATGACCAAATCGCCCGATTTCAAACCTGCTTTGGCGGCAGGCGTGTCGTCAATCGGTGATACGACTTTGACCAAACCGTTTTCCATCGTGACTTCGATACCCAAACCGCCGAACTCGCCTTTGGTTTGAACTTTCATGTCTTCGAAATTCGATTCATCCAAGTAACCCGAATGCGGGTCCAATGCCGTCAACATTCCGTTCAATGCGCTTTCAATCAATTTCTTGTCCGGCACTTCTTCGACATAATTATCGCGGACGCGTTCGAATACATCGCCGAATAAATTCAGCAACTCATATGTATCCGTCGTCACTTTGGGGGTCGCCGCAGGTGCTGCGGTTTCTTCGGCAAAAACGGGGACGACAGACGATAAAAGAAGGGACAAAGAAAGGGCCGCAAGCGTCTTGTTTTTCATATTTTTCCTCGTGATGAATCGTCTGTCATGGATAGCGTTGATAATTAACTTCGGGCAGCGCGCGGATCGATCGGTTTACCGTTACGGCGTCGTTCGTAATATAAGCTGGCGGACTGGGTGCTGTCACC
>JANODM010000144.1:0-2406 GCA_031412695.1 Alphaproteobacteria bacterium | reverse complement strand
CTTTAATCTTTCAAAAAATCGTATTGACCGCTTGTACCAAATACGCTGCGCACATGCCATAGTACAGCGCAGATTGTGGCATCTTTGCACTTGTCATAGCAAAAACATAATCGTGACAAGTGCAAAGATGCCACAATCTGCGCTGTACTATGGCATGTGCGCAGCGTATTTGGTACAAGCGGTCAATACGATTTTTTGAAAGATTAAAGTGTTATGGATTTGTTCGTTACGGGTTTGACGGTTCTGGTTCTGCTGGGTGTGTCCGCGTTTTTTTCAATGTCCGAGACAGCCGTCACGGGCGTTTCGCGTGCCAAGATTTTAGGCATGAGTCAGGAAGGCGACCGCCGTGCTGCGATCTTGTATCGTTTGCTGCTTAAACAGGACAAGTTGATCAGCACGTTGTTGTTGGGAAATAACGTCGTCAATATTTTGGCTTCGGCTATCGTAACAGAATTAATGCTCGATCTTTTCGGTAAAAAAGGGATTGCGATTGCAACCGGATTGATGACCGTTTTGGTATTGGTCTTTGCTGAAGTGTTGCCCAAAGCCTATGCGTTGAGCAAAACCGACAAAGTCTCGTTGGCTTTGGCGCCAGTCATCGAAATTATCTATTGGGTCTTTTGGCCGCCTACCAGTTTGATTTCATGGGTCGTGCGTAATGTCGCGCGTTTGATGGGGACGGATATCAGCAAAGTCCAGGCCTCGATCAGTCAACACGAGTTGCGCGGCGCAATTGAAATGCATACAGGCGCGGATGATGAACAATCAGAAACCGCAAAACACGAGCGTGTGATGTTGCGTTCGATTTTGGATCTGGCGGATGTGACAGTCGAAAAAGTGATGACTCACCGCAAGAATATCGAGATGCTGGATGTGTCGATGCCTGTGGGCAAATTGGTCGATGCGGTATTGGCCAGCCCGTATACGCGTATCCCGCTGTATCAGGATCATCCCGATAATATTGTCGGTATGTTGCAGACCCGTTTTTTGGTGACGCAAATTCGCGCGGCTAAAGGAGACGATGCCGCCATTGATTTTATGGCCGCCGTCGTCGAGCCGTGGTTCATTCCCGAAACCACGACGCTGTTTGACCAGCTGCAAGAATTCCGCGACCGTAAAGAACAATTTGCTTTGGTTGTCGACGAATACGGCACATTGCTGGGTCTTGTCACGCGCGAAGATATTCTGGAGGAAATCGTTGGTAATATGGACCATCAAACCGTGGCGCCGACGGCTGAATTAAAAACACATGTCGACTCGCCGTCCACTTATGTTGTCGAAGGGTCGACAACGATTCGCGAATTGAACAGACAATTTGAATGGAATTTACCCAACGAAAATTATGCGACCGTTGCTGGACTGATTCTGCACGAAGCGCAACTTTTGCCTCAACCGGGACAAAGCTTTACGTTTTTCGGTTTTTTGTTTGATGTCCTAGAGCGTCAACGTAATCAAATCACGTCAGTGCGTATCACAAAGCTTGAAAAATAAAATACAAAGCGTAGACACTTGCACCAGCCAATAATCCGGCAATGACATCATCCAAGATGACGCCAATGCTGCCTTTGATGTTGCGGTCGCACCATCCGACGGGACCCATTTTCACGGAATCAAAAAGTCGGAACAGAATAAATCCTAACAAAATGGGCCAGAAATCATTCGACGGCAAAAAAGCCCACATAATCGCCATACCGACGACTTCGTCGATCACGACCTCAGATGGATCAGCTTGATTTGTTTTAAGCAAATAATCATTGAGCACGTAATAACCCGCAACAAACGCCATGACGGCAAAAACGATTAATCCTACTTTTCCGGTAATGGCACTGATTGCCCAACAATAAGGCAGTGCAGCCAGACTGCCCCATGTGCCTGACATCGGGCGTATCCGGCCGCTCTGAAACCAAGTAACGGTTAAATAACTGATAGAGAACGGTTTTATACCATCGGGTAGAGGGCGAATTTTGATCATAAAAACTGTTTCCTTTTTGCCGCACTGTGATAAAACTGTAACACATGGTAGAGACTCGCCTCACAACTGATCACGATGCCGCCAGCGAAGTCGGTTTGGCTGCGTTGGTCGAACGACAGCTTGCCCGTTACATTAATGCAGATCGCCAAGTCTTACCAGCCTCGGGGCTGCACAAACGCGTGATGCTTGAGGTGGAACGACCTTTGCTGCGTTTGGTGATGGGATTGGTTGACGGCAATAAAATTCAAGCCGCCGGAATTTTAGGATTGAATCGCAACACCTTGCTGAAAAAATTGCGCGAACATGGTTTGGAAACATCCAAAGCTGAAACGAAACGCTTGCGGAAGGTTGCGTAATGAATGGTAACTTGTCCATTTTACCCGAGACGTTTTCGCAGCGTCTGGAAACACTTTTAAATTCGTTGAAAATACGCC
>JANODM010000143.1:0-9273 GCA_031412695.1 Alphaproteobacteria bacterium | reverse complement strand
TGGCGGTGACCGCGGTGACCCCATATCATGATAGACATTGGCGAACCTGAATTTCTCTGTTTTAATGGGGCCATGATAACCTTAGCCTCTTGGAACATCAATTCAATAAAAGCCCGTCTGGACGTGCTGAACCCTTGGCTTGCCAAGAATCAGCCCGATGTCGTCCTGTTGCAGGAAATTAAATGCACGGATGAGAATTTTCCGAGCGAGGCGATGACGGCGGCCGGTTATCACAGCGTTTTCAAAGGCCAGCCTAGCTATAACGGTGTTGCCGTGCTGTCAAAATCGCCTGTTACCCTTATTGCTGATAAATTGCCTAGGGATGACAGCGATACCCAGGCGCGTTTTCTGGATGTTTTGTTAGGTGATTTGCGTATCATCGATGTGTACGCGCCGAACGGCAATCCGCTGGGGTCCGAAAAATTCACGTATAAATTAGAATGGCTGAAACGTTTGCGTGTCTATGCCCAAGATCTGTTGGACCGGCGCATCCCGTTCATCATTGGCGGCGATTTCAACATTATTCCAACAGACAAGGACGCGAAATTTCCGAATAACTGGCAGCAAGATGCGTTGTTTCAACCGGAATCCCAAGCGGCCTGGCGCAGCTTTGTCTATGGCGGGATGACGGATGCGTTTCGAATGCTGCACCCGCGCGAAGAAGATTATACGTTTTGGGATTATCAGGCGGGCGCGTTTCAACGTAATAACGGCATTCGCATCGATCACTTTTTACTCAGCCCGTATGTCACGGATCGATTGGAAAAAGTCCGTATCGATAAGGAACCGCGCGGTTGGGAAAAACCGTCGGATCACACGCCAATTTTAATCGATGTGAATATCTAGTTCGTTTGCAACGTCGGAGCAGCCGCGACCGGAGCTGCTGCAACTTGAGCAGCCGGTTCTGGGGCTACTTGTTGTTGCGGCGCGTGCGGCTGAACGGCCATATTACGGGCTGACTGCAAAGCACGACGGAAATCCAACGGATCAGCTGTGAAGCCTGGGAAGAAAATGCTTTCTGTCCCCGTTCCGTAAACCTTGACGGTTCCGTAATTGAAAATACGACCCATGATCGTTTGATTGATATCGTCGCCTTCAATAAAATCTGTACGCATTTGTTCAACGCGACGCGAAACTAAGCCGCGCTTAAGGATAACACGTTTCGTTGTAACGGCAATTTCCGTGGTTGCACGAACCAGCATACGCGCACCAATGGAAATCAACCCCATTAATACCATCAGCATGGCTCCGACACGCACGACAACGTTAATGTGCCAAAAAGCGCGCAAATAATCAGACATCGCCAATTCCGCAGCGGCCAGTGGAATCTTCCAAGGAGGCAAGGTAGTGAAATCGTAAAAGTGATAGATGATTCCCAAAAACAAAATCATAATCGCCATGGCGAAAAAGAAGATCGCGCTGATGACGCCGCCCATGACGTACATCCAATGATAGCCACTGATTTTCAGAATTTTTTCGCCCGGTGCGAGGGATTCTTGAACATAATGCATATCGAAAACCTTGGCTTATTCGTTGGAAAACATGTTAGGGTCTATCCTCTGCACTTGCAGGAACAAGCCCCTTAGATAACATTGTTCCCATCAAAACACAATAAACATGGCGATTCGAATGACTGACGACACACAGGCTAAACTAGACTTTACCGCGATTGAACAGCGCTGGCCAACCCATTGGGAATCCAACAATATATACCGTTGGGATGCATCCATAGCGCGCGATAAGTCTTACGTCATCGACACCCCGCCCCCGACTGTTTCAGGCTTTTTGCACATCGGGCATGTCTATTCCTATACCCAGACCGATTTCATAGCCCGTTATCAACGCATGTCCGGGAAAAATGTCTTTTATCCCATCGGCTATGACGATAACGGTTTGCCGACCGAACGCCTGGTCGAGAAGAACCGCGAGATCAAAGCCTCCAGCATGTCGCGTGAGGAATTTATCGCCGTCTGCCATGAAGAGATTAAAACCTCGGAAGATGTCTGCCGTGACTTATTCAAACGTCTAGCCCTCAGCGTTGATTGGACCACCGAATACCAAACGATCAGTGATCACTCGCGCAAGACGTCGCAAATGTCGGTGTTGGATTTATTAGCCAAAGGTCATTTATATCGCTCGCTGCAGCCGTCTTTGTGGGACCCGACGGATCGCACCGCCATCGCCCAGGCCGAGATCGAAGAAAAAGAACAACAAGGCGTGATGTATCAGATCCCCTTCACTGCCGAAGACGGATCTCAAGTCGTTATTGCTACGACACGTCCGGAATTGCTGGTCGCGTGTGTCGCGGTCATGGTTCACCCTGAAGATGAACGCATGAAAAAATTTGTCGGCAAGAAAATCTATACAGCATTGTACGAAGCCGAAGTCACCGTTATCGCCGATGAACGCGTTAATCCTGAAAAAGGTACAGGCGTTGTCATGTGCTGTACGTTCGGCGATTTAACGGACGTCGAATGGTGGAAACAATATCAATTGCCTCTGCGCGATGTCGTCGACAAAGGCGGCCTGATGCAAAATCTTGGGACGATCGGCGACGCCGAATGGCCCAGTCGTAACCCTGCCCGCGCGAAGGAAATCGCCGCGCAATTACAGGGTCAGCACGTACGCAAAGCTAAGAAATTTATTGTCGATATCCTCAAAGAAAATAATTTGATTTTGAAAGAGGATGCCATCACGCAATCGGTTCCCTGTGCCGAACGTTCCGGTACCCCGCTTGAAATTATCGTCAGCCATCAATGGATGGTGCGCCTTTTGGATAAAAAAGAATTACTGTTGGAAAAAACACGTGAGATCAATTGGCATCCCGAATATATGCGTCAACGCCTGGAAGATTGGATCATCAATCTGAAATGGGATTGGACGATTTCGCGTCAACGTTATTTCGGCGTCGCTTTGCCGTTTTGGTATTCGAAACGCCCAGGCGAAGAAGGTAAAATCATCGTCGCGACATTGGATCAATTGCCTGTAAACCCGCTGGTCACACCGCCAAAAGGGTACACGATGGACGAAGTCGAACCCGAGAAAGATGTGATGGATACGTGGGCAACCTCGTCTGTCTCGACACAAATCAACAGCCATGGCATTACCAACGAATTGGCTATCGACGCTGAACGTCATGCGAAATTATTCCCTGCCGATCTGCGTCCGCAAGCGCATGAGATTATCCGCACATGGGCGTTTTACGCCGTGGTCAAAGCGGCGTTGCATGAAAACTCCGTGCCGTTCAAAAATACGGCGATCAGCGGTTGGTGCTTGGCTTCGGATGGCACGAAAATGGCTAAATCAAAAGGCAACGTCATTCGCCCAGAAGACGTCATGGAAAAATACAATGTCGACACGATCCGTTATTGGGCGGCACAAGGTAAATTAGGTCGTGATGGTTCGTATTCCGATGATGTTCTCAAAGTCGGTCGACGTCATTTGACAAAAATGTGGAACGCGGCGCGCCTTGTACACATTGCGATCAAGGACTTTACGCCATCGGAAAAAACCGCAGCCGATGCCGTCAAAAACGGTACGATCAACGGTGCCTTTGATCTGTGGATCCTCAGCAAATTGAAAACCGTCGTTGAAACCGCGACCGCAAGTTTTGCCGATTACGAATATTCCGAAGCGTTGAACGTGGCAGAAAAATTCTTCTGGGCTGATTTATGTGATAATTATTTGGAACTTGCCAAAGGCCGTTTATATCGCGAAGTCGGTAGCGAAGCCGATTACACATCAGCGCGCACGACATTATATTTCGTGCAAAAAACAGTGCTGCAACTTTTTGCGCCGTTCTTCCCGTATATGGCTGAAGAACTCTTTTCGGAGTTGTACCCATCTGAATTTGCCGAGCAAAAATCCATTCACGCACGCGGATCATGGCCCAAAGCCGCCGATGTCGCGTATGATGCCGATGTGCTGAAACGTGGTGAAGCGGCAATTGATATTCTGTCGGCCGTGCGCAAGATGAAAAGCTCGCTCAATCAATCGATGCGTCTTCCTATTTTGCAGATGACATTGTCGCCTGCTCCGGAAACGCAAAGCACATGGAAAGACGTTGAAGCGTTTTGGCCCGATTTGCAAAAAACGATTTCGTGTGAAAAACTGGATTGGCAGGATCAACCGCTGGCGAATGACAATGCGTATGATGGTGACAAACCATTCTATCGCATCCAGGCTGTGTTAGGGCAAAAGCAGTAAACCAATATAAGGCCATCCCATAACCCTTGCGCAAGCGAGGGTCTTGTCATGCTATGAAAGATCCCTGCTTTCGCAGGGATTACGATTAGAAAAAAATTACAAAAAAATCCTACAAACGTTTGCTTAAACGTTCCAATTCGCGTGCGACAACTTTTTCGACGATATCAGGCAGATGACCGTCCAACCATTCACGCAACATCGGGCGCAACATTTGACGCACCATACCTTCGATCGTTATGCCGTCATGGCCTTCTTCGACAATCGCCGTACGACGAGTCAATTTTGCCATCACGGCGGCGGTGGCATCGGCGGTCGTCGTTGAAATCAAATCGTCGGTTGTGTCGTGAACAGGCATCGCTGTGACCTCTTCTTCAAATGAAATCTTGGTCGAAGGTGCAGGTGCAGCAGCCGGCGGAGGCGCAGCTGCAACAACAGGTTTTTCTACGACGGGCTCTTCGATAATTTCCGGTTTGGGCTGGACGATGGTACCATCCGGCTCGATCTTGTTGGTCAACTCTAACGGCTCTTCGGCGGCTTCTTCGGTTGCACCCGGTTCTTCGTCTTCGGCGATGATACGGCGAATAGACCCCAAGATCTCTTCGATCGAGGGTTCGTCAGATGCTCCGGCGGCGCGAGGTTTTTCAGCCATAATACTTATCTATGCGTAAAAAGGTTAACGTAAGTCTAAAAAGTCAGTTCGAAGGCTCTTAATTCTTAATCATGCGCAATTGACGGGTCAATCTCGCGGGCCCAAGCCTGAATGCCACCCGTCAAGTTCCGCACATTCGTATAGCCCTGGCTTTGTAAATATTCCACCGCTTTTGCACTGCGGCCGCCAAGGCGGCATTGCACGACGACAGGGCGGTCTTTGGGGATTTCGTCAAAGCGCGTTGGAATCTGACCCAGCGGAATGTGGACGCTGCCGTCGATATGACCTTTGGCGTATTCATTCGGCTCGCGTACGTCGACTAAAAACGGTCGCGTTGCGCTGTCGCGTTCAGCGGCAAACGACAAAACATCGACTTCAGGAACCGAAACAGAAACCGTCATTAGAACACGAACCCTTCGGTTTTTTCAAATGCACGCAACATCGGTACAAAGGCATCAAAAATAATCTGCTTGCGCAAATCGCCTTTGTGCTTGTGATACAACACAGCGTGGCAGTTGCCTGTATCGCTGCGGAAAAATGTTGCAATCTTGCCGCCGTCTTTTAATTGATTGACTAAGGCTTGCGGAATGACCTGGACCGCGCCGTTGATCAAAATCACATCATACGGTCCGTGTTGTGATGCACCGCTGGTCAGTTCGTCTGTGACGAAAACAATATTATGTTTGTCGGCTTTTGCAGCGGCTTTTTGCGCCTTTGAAATCCATGCAGCTTCGTCGACGGCCACGACCGCCTTGACTAAGGATGATAAAATCGCTGCCGTGTACCCCATTAAGGTGCCGACATCCAACACGATGTGATCGGATTGTAATCCGGCGGATTGTAGCAATCGTGCATAAGCGGGCGGCTCGACCAGGAAACGGTCCTCACTCATCGGCAGTTCTTCACCTAAATAGGCCAAGCCCTGACGGTCGACGGGCACGAAATCCTCACGCTTGACGGACCCGAACGCGGCCAGAATCGGCAAATCAGTGACACTGAACGGTTTGATCTGGCTGTCGATCATATTCTGGCGGGCGGCGGCAAAGCTGTTTGTCATGTGATATGTCGGGGTTTCTTTTTGATTTATTCGGTTATCTCACCGTTTTAGTCCATATAACAGCCCGCGAAAAGGGGGTTTAACGTTCAATCCGCCTCATAGCTGCCATGCCGAAACTCTTGACGCGTGGCGCCGTTACCCCTAAATTGACCTCCTTAAAACACCATGGGGCGCGATGGCAGAATGGTGATGTAGAGGATTGCAAATCCTCGAATGCCAGTTCGATTCTGGCTCGTGCCTCCATTTTTCCTTTATTTTCCGTGTTCACACGGTCAAAAAGATGCTTGACCTGTCCGCCTTATTTAGGCAAAACAAAAGCCTTCTACAGTTATCTGTTCCTCGGTAGCTCAGTGGTAGAGCAAGCGACTGTTAATCGCTTGGTCGCAGGTTCGAATCCTGCCCGAGGAGCCATTTTTCAAACAACTTCTTTTCGATTATTGGTCGTTCTGCATCTCAGCTATTTTCAGCTGATCAAATTTCATTGTTGCTGCGTTATAGCTGCCGAATGCTTTGAACACATACATATTGGACAAAATGTTTTTGACGCGCGCCTCGGCTGTTTTTTCCTCGCGGCTGTTCACCAGAAAAATATTGCTAGTGCCATTTGACAGCATTTGTAATTCAGCGTTTTGCATTTTTTCCGCCAACCCGACCTCTTGATTGCTTAAAGCCAAATTTTCGTTATTCAGCTTGAGATCCGTGGATAGATTATGCATCTCGGCGCGTATCGTATCCGTCGTAAGTTTTTGTTCGTTTTCCAATTGACGCAATTGCGCTTTGGCCGCTGCGGTTTGGCCTTGTCCAAGGTTACGCTGCAAAGGCACCGAAAACTTGATAAGGCCGATGGTTTCGGTACCGTCCAAACGCGCTAGGCCGCCGCCTTGATCTTTGGCCACTTCAACTCCCAAATCGACCTTAGGCAACAGATTGTTTTCACCAAGGCTTAAACGATTGCGTTGCTGTTGCATGTTGACCTGAATAACTTTTAATTCAGGGCGGGTCTCGATAATCTTGGCGATATCTTTTTCAATCACATCTTCCGAAGGAACGGGTATTTTTGGAAATTTTTTAGGCAATTCTTTGACGCTTGGTACGCGCGGCGTCCCCTCATCGTCGCGCCAAAAAAGAGACAGGTCATTTGAACGCTTGATGAAATCGCGACGAGCCTCATTCAGCAGTGCTTTGCGCTTGACCAGGTTTTGTTCGTTTTCTGTCGCCATGATTTGGGGCGCATCCCCGGCTTTAATACGCGACATAAGATTATTCTGTCGTTTTTGCGCCAGGACCAGCAAATCTTGGTACACATTTAAAATACGACCCGCAGCTAACCATTCGGCATAGGCATGCTGCGCTTTAAGTTGGGCGGTAAGCCTGGTCAACAGTAAATTGACACTTGCCAGTTTCTGTTCGAACCCTGCATCTTGCAATTTAAATCGGCGATCATCGATTTCACGGTTGCGTAAAAGCGAGAAAATAACCCCTACGTTTACTTCTCCACCGTTTCTTGTACGCAATTCCTCATCATAAATCGGAAAATCATTTTGTCCGTTGCGATAGCCCGTGTAAACTTCGCCATTAAAAGGAGCAAATGGTTTGACCAACCGCCCGGCAGCATAATCACCGTCGTAAAAACCGCTGCCACGTAGTTTGGCATCTCCGTCAAGCCTCAAATCGAATGCGCCACGTGCTTCTTGCGATCGTGCAGCCGCTTCATCTTGTTTCGCCAAAGCCGATTTAATCTTAGGATAATGTGCGTTTGACGATGTCAACACATCGTCCAAACTTAGTTCCCCCGCCTGCACAGAACCAATGCACAACATGATCCCAAGTCCGACAATCAAGCGTAACTTATTTTTCATTAGCTGTGCCTTTAGAATAATCTTGCAGCTCCATGTAACTTGTCTCGGCACCTTTGGGAGGCAAAGGTGGAAAATTATTCAGCTGACGCCACCACTCATAACCCACATTTACGGTATTCAGCAGAATCCAACCGCGCGTCCTGGCACCGAAACGCAAAAAGTTCTGGTTAGGCCATTTTTCAGCAGGATCTTGCACGACAAGGACGCGGAATTTACCATTCGCTGAAATTGACGGGTCACTGGTTTTAACGATACCGCCAAAGCTGCCGACACTGATAGACGGCCAGCCGCTAAATTGTACGGCGGGCCAGCCTTCGAATTGTAACCGTACTTTTGCACCAGGCTTGATCAGCGGGGCGTCCAAACCCTTGACGTATAACTCAACCGCCGGAACCGTTCCCGAAGGAATGAAACTTGCCACCATATTGCCTTCTTTGATAAAAGTAGCTGAGTCACCGCTGCGCAGTTGTACGATGGTACCATCCGCAGGAGCTTTGACTAATTGGGTATCCTGACGTGAACGATTTGTTTGTACCTTGGCCAACTCAGCCGTCGCCGCCGCTTGTTTGGAAAGATATTCATTATAATTGATCTTAGCTTTTTCCAGATCATGACGTGAAGCCAAACCTTGGCTAAACATTGATTGACGGCGTGTGTAATCCAGTTTTGCGGTTTCTGCCGCAGCTTTTGCCACTTCCGTTTTTTGAAGACCAGCATCCAATTCTAGTTCCAGCCGCTCAATATAGTTTGGATCGTTGTCAACGATCTCTAACAGTAAATCGCCTTTTTTTACGATACTGCCTTCATGAACATACCATTCTTTAATGCGCCCCTTAACCGGAGCCGTAATATTTTGCGGTCGATCGCTTGGGTGGAAGGTAGTGACGACGCCTTCGCCTGCAGCCGTTTGTACCCAAGGGGTCAACAACAGAAAAACTGCCAACAGAATAATCGTCAGCAATAATATCCACGCTAAAACATACATTGGACGCGGCACTTTGATCGCGTTTAAACTTTTCAGTTTTGATAAATAATCTGATTTAAAGGCACCGCTGATCATGATTGCTCCGGCGCGTAAATATCAAGATGTTGTTTCATTGCCGCGACATCAGCAAAACTATAGGTAGCGTCCTTATCCATCAAAATATAGTGATTGAAAAAAGACCATTCTTTACGATTGGTAAAAGCGATCAACAGCATATCTGGCATTTGGCAAAGCTGTTGCAAAATACGTTTACGTAATTGAAATGGCACCGCATCGAAAATCTCACTGATAATCAAAATAGCAGGCTCGGCTGCTATAACAGCCGCCAGTTTAAGTCGAATAACTTCGTCTTGTAACAGCGGATAGCCTGATGGTACGATGGGCGTACTAAGACCTTGAGGCAATGCATTGATAACACCATCCAATTCGACTAATTGCAAAGCCGACATGATTTGGGCTTGGGTCACGTAAGGGGTATAAAAATCAAAGAAACGTTGAATACTGCCTTCGACTACGG
>JANODM010000142.1:0-5687 GCA_031412695.1 Alphaproteobacteria bacterium | reverse complement strand
ACGGCAGACCCTGATGCAGCATTTGGATCAATTGCTCAAGCGGATTAAGCGGTTTCGGATACGGGAATAATGTCACGCTCTTCTGCGGCGCGATTTTCGCCAGTTCTTTTGCCTTGATGATCGCGATATCCAATCCGCCTAAGTGATCGACCAGACCTGACTCAACCGCTTGCGCACCCGTCCACACATGGCCTTGAGCCAAGCTTTCAACTTTCTCAGGGGACATGTGGCGGCCTTTCGCGACGCGGCGAATGAATTGTGCATAGGTTCGTTGCATCATGCCGTCAATTTTTGCACGAGACTCTCCTGAATAGGGGCGGTTCGGTGACCATAAATCAGGCTGGCCGTTTTGCGAAACAGCATCCCATTGCACCCCCAGTTTTTGCCAGAGTTTTTCGGCATTGATTTTGCCGCCGAAGACACCGATCGAACCCGTTAACGTTGTGGGTTGTGCGATGATTGCGTTGGCGTCGACCGACATCCAATAGCCGCCCGAGGCTGCCGAATTGCTCATAGACACGATAACCGGTTTTTCCGTTGCGGCCAATTCGATGGCACGACGAATCATATCGGCCGCCAAAGGCGTACCGCCGGGACTGTCGACGCGCACCAAAATCGCTTTGATGTTTTTCTCATCGGCGGCATCCGAGATGGCGTGGACGACGGCTTCGGCGGATACGACATCACCCGGTGTTGCTTGATCTTCCGGCGCAGATGTCAAGGCACCAGACACTTGAATGATTGCCATCGGTTCGCCAGGTGACGGACGCGGTCCGTTATGCTGATAGGCTTCGACGGGGACGGCTTCGGCACCTTTCGTCGTTTGTTCTAGATAATTATCGAACTCGTCGCGATAACCGATCGAGTCGATCAATCCGTCGATCAAGGCATCATCGGCACTGAGAGGGGCGCGGGTCATTAGCCGAATAATCGTAGGCGATGCGATATGACGGCTTTCAGAGACGTCGCGCAGAAATTCTTTTTCCAAACTTTGAAGAAGGCCTTGCGTCATGGCTTTGTTCTCGGGACTAATCGAACGGCGTGTCGCCATTTCGGGAAATGATTTATATTTGCCAACATGCAAAATTTCGGCATCAACGCCGATCTTGTCCAAAAACGGTTTCATAAACGGCATTTCGGTCGCAAACCCTGTAATCGCCAACTCACCTGCAGGGTGCAGCCATATTTGATCAAAGCTTGACGCTAGCCAGTATTCGCCCATCGCGGGCGCATCGCCCAACGTATCGGCATACACATAAGCGAATTTTCCGCTGCGACGGAAACGTTGTATCGCTTGGCGAAACTCTTGAATTGTTGCCAAGCCATCTAAGCCTTGATCTAGATGCACAACCAGGCCGACGATGCGGTGATCCAAACGTGCCGTATCCAAGGTATGAATAAGAGCATGTGCATCCAAAGGCGCTGTGGACAACACATCCATTAAACCACCCGACGCAGCTGTTTCGCTTAAACCGCCATCAAGCGCGATGCTAAGGACGATTTTTTCAGGCAGCTTGTCTTTGTCGCGGCGAACGGATGAAAATGTCAGGCCCAAGACGATCAGTAACGCGACGAAAAATCCCAAAGCGGCAAAGACGCCGATGATGATGCGTTTCATATGAACTCCGGCGTATCGCCTAAAAGGGTGTGTTGAGAAGAGTGCGAACTGTTTTTATCGGCAAGGGCTTTTTCCGCAGCAGCCGTTTTTTTCTCATCGGCTGTGGTGCGCGGCTTTTTCTCACGTTTGAAACTCCACTTCAGAACCGTTTCCTTATCCGATGTATGGCCTGTCAAAATAATTTGCTGGGTCGGTTGAAGCGGTTGATCGGGATTTTCCAAATAGACACTTTCCTCCAATGCAACGGATGCACCGATGCAACGGAAACGCCAGCCCGCGCCGGATCTACCCCGTAACAACACGCCGGTGTTGTTTCCGGTCAGCGATGCTTTGATACTGGGATGCAAGTGAAAACGGATGACAAAGGGATGGCCTGCGCTGCCGACAAACGAGTCATTGCCTCGAAAATCTTCGCCTTCATCGCCTAAGTACAATTGACGGTTATGAATGACGCCCAAATTTGAATGATACCCGTCATGACTTGCTGCGACGACGACTTGGTCTTTTGTTGCATCATGATGCAAGTGAATGGTTTTCGGATGACGGCCGATACCGCCCTCGGGACGCAATTCGATCGCGTTTGTTTCTGCAATCGTCGCCGTCGAATGGGCTGCTGTTTGACGCAACGCCATACTCAGCGGCATCGAGCGGCAAATCGCCCCGGCATGGCCGCAATTGACCACGATCCGTTCACGCCCTGATGAAAATTCAAATGATAACGGGGCTGCGTGTACCTGCGCATCATAGCCCGGGCCTGGCGGTGTGCCGACATCGAATAGGACGACGCTGCGCCCGATTTGCAGGCGTTCATATCCGGTGTGTGGTGCGGCCGTACCGACTTTGCCTGCGGCGTGAGCTTGTTGAGCAATCATGTTCAGCAAGGCCGGATCGAATTCGGACGATCCGTTGAACTGTGCCAATTTTCCGTCGCCATGGCAGTAAAAACGCAAAATCGGGGCCATCTGGTGAATAGCTGATTGCAATGTCTCGGGAATGACCAATCCTGCGCAACGCAAGGCCGCACGAATATCGATCAGATGCCGCAAGGTTTGTGCATGCGTCAACGGATTACGTTCGATATGGCCGCCATCAGGTAAAATTTGTTTGTTCAATTCATCCGTGAGCAACGTCAAGGCTTGAAACAAACGAGGCTGTGAATTCGGTAAAGCAAGACACGCGTAAATTTGTCCCTTGAGCGCTGTAATCAAACGCGACCCTTTGGTCTGACCTGGAAGGACGCGGGCAAGATAACGCGATTGTTTCTGCATCGCCTCGAACACCGTTAGACGATAGCCATCATCTGCGCTTGAAAGAAAGAAATCATGCAACCCGATCCACGACGCCAGACGCGTGCCGACGATATCGGGACGCCATGCCAGGCCGTCCCAGCGTTTATAATGCTGGATCCAATCCTTGACGAAGAGGCGTGCGGTTTTGCGAGCATGATCGCCGCCCACGGCACGCAAATCACGCAACCATTCAAATCCGTGCAGCATCGTCACGTAATCGGGATTGGCATTTTCCGGTTTCCATTTGTGCTGGCTAAACGAAAAATCTTGGCCGCAAAAACGAAAGCGTTGATTGATGATATCGCGACCTACCGCACCGTTTCCCGTCCATGGATCGGGCAATACGACCAACAGATTATACGGGGCTTTGGCCGACCAGATAAAGAACTGTCCGCAAAATTGTCCGACTGGATGTTCCGCCAAGCGTTGCCAAAAGGTAGGTCGTTTTTGCAAATGCTGATGTGATTTCGGCGATGCAGTCGGACGGTTTAATTGCCGTGACAAGGTGGCGTTCATTGCGGTCGGATTAGCAGCCTTCAAATTCATGGAAGAGCGACGGTTCATGACGCATCCCCGCGTAATTGTCCGATAGCCGCTTCATAATTATTTTTTTGACCAAATAAAAAACTACCGCTGACCAAGGTCGTTGCCCCGGCTTGGCGCGCTTTGATAGCCGTGGTCGCATTAATGCCGCCATCGACAACGATTTGCAAATGCGGATATTTTTCTTTTAACGTTGCGGCTTGGCGAATTTTTTCAGATTGATCCATAAACCCTTGACCGCCGAAACCGGGTTTGACGGTCATGATGATGATGCGGTCGATGTTTTGCCACAATTTTAAGTCGATGACGGATAAAGGCGTTTCGGGATTGAAAGCAATTCCCGCGTCGCAATCGCGATCATGAATGTTTTTAATCAACGTTGTGCGGTCAGATGACAATTCTGCATGAAAGGATATCGCGTCGGCACCCGCACCTGCCATGATGTCGATCCAATGCTCAGGTTTGCTGACCATCAAATGCACGTCGAAATAGACAGGGGTAAGCGAACGCGTTTGTTTGATGTGATCAGGACCGAAGTTCAAATTCGGAACGAAATGGCCGTCCGTAATGTCCCAGTGAAACGCGTCGATCCCTGCATGCGTCATTGCCGCGATCTCGTCCCCGAGATGCGTCAAGTCCGCCGCCATCAGTGATGCTGCAATCGCATGATTAACCATAGGAAATATGTACCCCTCAAACGCGTCGCTGCCAAGCGGTTGCGGCGGATTTTGAGGTTATTTTCTGTCTTATTTTTCTTGGATAGGATTACATACCCGTATAGCGTGGTCCGCCGCCGCCTTCAGGCGTGACCCAGTCGATATTCTGGGTCGGGTCTTTGATATCGCAGGTTTTGCAATGAACACAGTTTTGCGCATTGATTTGCAGGCGAGGGCCGCCATCGGGTGCGTCATGCACGATCTCATAAACGCCTGCAGGACAATATTTCGTCTCGGGGCTGTTGTAAATGTCGTAATTCACCGCAATCGCCTTGGACGGATCGCGTAAAACCAAATGGCCTGGCTGATGTTCGTCATGATTGGTATTTGATAAAAATACGGATGACAGCCGATCAAATGTCAGTTTGCCGTCAGGTTTCGGATACACGATCGGCTGCTGATCTTTTTTCGGTTTGGTTGCTGCATAATCAGCGTGATTTTTCAACGTCCAAGGCGCTTTGCCTCGGAAAATATAGGTTTCTAAAGCCGCATTGATCAAGCCGAACAACAGGCCTTTGTGAAAACCGGGACGAATATTGCGCACGGTATGAAGTTCGGTATATACCCACGAATCTTTGAATTTTTGAGTATATGCCGTACATTCCGCATGCGGATCTGAGGATTTTAAATGATCCACAAGCGCTTCGGCGGCTAACATGCCTGATTTCATTGCTGTATGATTGCCTTTGATTTTCGGAACATTCAAAAATCCGGCTGTGTCGCCGATCATCAGTGCACCTTTGACCGTCAAATGCGGCAGGGATTGCAAGCCGCCTTCGGAAAGGGCGCGTGCGCCGTATGAAATGCGCCGTCCGCCAAGAAGATGTTTTTGAATGCTTGGATGCGTTTTGAAACGCTGCATTTCTTCAAACGGCGACAATGACGGGTTGGTATAATCAAGGCCAACGACAAAGCCGATTGACACTAAATTATCACCATAATGATAAAGCCATCCGCCGCCATAGGTTTGCGCATTCATCGGCCACCCGATGGAATGAAGGATCAGGCCTTTTTTGTGGTTTTCACTGGGGATTTCCCAAATTTCTTTGACGCCTAGGCCATAGGTTTGCGGGTCGGCGTTTTTGCGCAAGTTGAATTTAGCGATCAATTTCTTACTCAGGGATCCGTGGCACCCTTCGGCTAGTACGACATGACGCGCATGAATTTCGACCCCGGGCGTAAAGCGGTCGGACGCTTCGCCTTTTTTGTTGAGGCCGACATCGTTCGTCGCAACGCCTATGACCGTATCATTCGCATCGTATAACAACTCGCTGGCACCAAAGCCCGCGAAAATTTCGACGCCTAGATTTTCAGCCTGCACCCCCAGCCATTTGCCGAATTCACCCAAGGAAATAATATAATTGCCGTGATTGTGCATGCTGGGCGGCGTCGGTAACCGTATACCGAAGGTCTTTGTCAGAAAATAAAACGCGTCACGGCCTGCAGGTGTTTTCAACGGCGCGCCGCGTTGTTGCCAATCGGGAAAGAGTTCATTTAGTGCGCGCGGCTCGAACACGGCAC
>JANODM010000141.1:0-2644 GCA_031412695.1 Alphaproteobacteria bacterium | reverse complement strand
AATCCGTCAACCCGCAATTCAACATCGCGCGCGCCGTCATGCCGATATTTTCGCCCATCTGCGTATTCACCAGAATGATCGCGGGGCCTTTGTTTAATGTCATTGTATTACGCGCGGCGCCAAGAAGTAGCACCTTGGCTGTCATCTAAAACGATGCCTTTGGCTGTCAGCTCATCTCGAATACGGTCGGCTTCGGCGAAATCTTTATTTTTGCGCGCATCAAGACGCGCAGCAACCAGCTTTTCGATATCTGAATTGTCGTTAGCACCGCCTTGAAACCATTCTTGCGGATCGGCTTGTAACAGGCCCAGCATATGTGCTGAAGCTTTGAGTTGACCAACCAAATCCGCATCGCCTGTTTTGTTTATTTCACCGACAAGACGGTGCAATTCGGCATAGGCTTGGGGCGTATTCAGATCATCGCACATCGCATCCAAGAAAGCTTGTGATGGTTTCGTCGCCGCTTGAGCGGGATATTTTTCAATCGCACGATAAAAACGGTCCAATGTTTTCTTGGCATCCGTCAATAAATCCATGTTGAACTCAAGAGGCTGGCGATAATGCGCGCTCATCAGGACGTAGCGCACAGCCTCACCCGGAAACTCACGCAACACATCGCGCAAGAAATGAAAATTGCCTAATGATTTCGACATTTTCTCGTTATTGACGTTGATGAAACCGTTATGCATCCACACACGCGCGAATGTCGCATTTTTGTAAGCGCAGCAGCTTTGAGCGATTTCATTTTCATGATGCGGGAACATCAAATCCTGGCCGCCGCCGTGGATATCAAAACTATGGCCCAAAATTTCCGTTGACATCGCCGAACATTCAATATGCCAGCCCGGACGGCCAAAGCCCCACGGACTGTCCCAGCCGGGCTGATCATCCGTTGACGGCTTCCACAACACGAAATCCGCCGCATCTTTTTTATAAGGAGCCACATCGACACGCGCACCGGCGATTTGTTCGTCGCGGTCACGGCGCGATAACGCACCGTATTCAGGATAGGACGGCACATCGAACAAGACATGGCCTTCGGCGGCATAGGCATGGCCGTTGCTGATCAAGTTTTCGATCATCGCGATCATTTCAGGAATGTAATCGGTCGCTTTGGGCTGAAAATCAGGCGTCAACACATGCAGACCCTTCATGTCTTCCAACAAGGCATCCGTATAACGCTGCGTGATAACCGATGTGGGCACGCCTTCTTCGGCAGCTTTGGCGATGATCTTGTCGTCAATATCCGTGATGTTCTGCGCAAAGACGACATGCGGATAACGTTGTTTCAACAAGCGATACAACGTGTCAAACACGACTGACATGCGCGCATTACCGACGTGAATATAATTATACACCGTCATGCCACACGCATACATCGTCACGCGCTCGGGAAGCAAGGGTTTGAACGGCTCTTTGGCGCGCGTCAGCGTATTATAAAGATAAAGCGTCATTTTTTATGATTCAGTTTGGTGTTACCAAGATGTCGCTCGACATCGCGAGTCATCTTTTTCGAAAGATTTTTTTCTAAAGCCTCTTGTAAATCGATGCCCGTACTGTTGGCGATACAGGCGACCGTAAACATCACATCCGCTAATTCATCGCCCAAATCACGGTCGGTATCGGTTTGCTTAAAGGATTGTTCGCCATACGTACGAGACATGATGCGTGCAACCTCGCCCACTTCTTCGGTTAATTGGGCCATCTGCGTTAATTCGCCGAAATAGCCACCCAAAGGCACGATCCATGCATCAATTTCTTTTTGCACGTCACGAATGGTTTTCATTCGGCATTCCCTGCCAAACGGGCTTTGGCCCGATCATATCCAATCAAGGGCAATAAATTCGCCATTTCGGGACCGTGATCCATACCCGTTAGCGCTTGGCGTAGCGGCATAAACAATTCTTTGCCTTTGCGGCCCGTTTTTTCTTTGACGGCATTGACCCAATTGGTCCAGGTCGAATTATCCCACGGCCCTGCAGGTAACAACGCCAGCGCATCATCCGCAAAACCCGTGTCGGAAATGACAGGCGTAATCGGGCCTTTGGCGACCCGTACCCAATCGGACACATCGCGAAGGAATGTCAAATTTTGACGTGCGACATTCCAAAATTCTTCGGTGATGGTATTGTCGATACCGATTTCAGCCAAACGTTCTTTGGCTTTTTCAAACGACATGTTGTGTACGATCTTCGCGTTCAAATGCACCATATCCTCGAAGATAAAACGTGGATTGGCACGTGAGAACGTGGTGATATCAAAGTTATCGATCACGTCTTGGATGGATTGAAATGGTTCGATCGGTTTGGATGTACCAAGGCGCGACAAAAACGCAGCCGGCGTAATCGGCTCGAAACCTTCTTCGTCACGGATCGCCGAAATCGCCAAACTGCCCGCACGCTTCGACAATTTTTTACCTTCGTCGTCAAACATCAACGGCAGATGCGCAAACTCAGGCGGCTTCGCACCCAACGCTTCAATCATTTGAATGTGGAAGGCCGTGTTGGATACGTGATCTTCGCCGCGAACAATGTGCGTGACGCCATATTCGATATCATCAACGACCGAGCATAAATGATACAAAGGCGAACCGTCTTCACGGATCAGCACAGGATCAGAAAAATCCTTGCCGTTCAATTCGACG
>JANODM010000140.1:0-2989 GCA_031412695.1 Alphaproteobacteria bacterium | reverse complement strand
GCGCATCATACGGATAATTGCGCGGAATTGGTCTGTTCGAACTCCTTCCGTTCGGATGACAGCGATTATAATGCGGTTGGTTTGTTGCATTGGGAAATGCGTCAAATGAACTCGATTATTATGGCTGCAGGCGATAAGCATGCCGTCCCCGCAGGTGGGGCTTTGGCCGTCGACCGCGATGCGTTTGCCCAGGAAGTCACGGATATTTTGAACGCTCATCCTTTAATTACGATGGAACGGGGCGAAATTACTTCCTTGCCTCCCGAAGAATGGGGCCACACCATCATCGCAACAGGGCCTTTGACGGGCACGGGTCTAGCCAAATCCATTCAAAGCGTTACAGGCGAGGAATCCTTGGCATTTTTCGATGCCATCGCGCCCATCGTGTTCAAAGAAAGCATCAATTTCGACATCGCCTGGTACCAGTCTCGATACGACAAAGAAGGTCCTGCGGGATCGGGCAAAGACTATATCAATTGTCCGATGAACAAAGAGGAATATCTGAATTTTATCAAGGAATTACTGGACGCTCCTAAGACGGAATTCAAAGAATGGGAAAAGGATACGCCGTATTTCGAAGGCTGTATGCCGATCGAAGTCATGGCTGAACGCGGGCTTGAAACCCCTCGTTTCGGGCCGATGAAGCCTGTCGGTCTGGATGATCCGCGCACGGGACGCTGGCCCTATGCCGTCGTCCAGTTGCGCCAGGATAACGCGCTGGCCACGCTCTATAATATAGTGGGCTTTCAGACCAAGATGAAATACGCCGACCAGACCCGCGTGTTCCGCATGATCCCAGGGTTGGAAAATGCTGAATTCGCCAGGCTGGGCGGTCTGCACCGGAATACCTTTATCAACAGCCCGAAATTACTGGACAAGGAATTGCGCCTTAAAGCCAAACCGCATATCCGTTTCGCGGGCCAGATCACCGGCTGCGAGGGCTATGTCGAATCCGCCTCGGTCGGATTATTGGCGGGACGCATGGCCGCCGCCGAAATCTTAGGCACTTCGTTCGAATTGCCGCCCCTCACCACCGCGATGGGCGCGTTGCTGCATCACATTACAGGCGGCGCAGAAGCCGAAACGTTCCAGCCGATGAATGTCAATTTCGGTTTGTTCCCGCCCTTTGATCCATCGGAAGTCAAACGCATCAAAGGCCGCGACCGCAAAAAACTTTACGCCGACCGCGCGAAAGCAGTTTTTGCCACGTGGATTAGCAACACCCCTTATCAACAAGCCGCCTAAAAGGAAACGACATGCAACCCGAAGACAGCCACGTGCAATTTATCAAACAAGTCGTCGCAACAGGCGAAGTCTGGTGCCTGGATCATGAAGAAAAAGGTGCAGCCATGTCGCAATCCGAAGATGACGAAGACATCGCCGTTTTGCCGTTCTGGTCAAGCAAGGCTTTGGCCGCGGCCCACGCCAAAGACGAATGGAGCGATTACGAAATCGTGTCGTTGGATTTGGCTCTTTTCCTGGAGCAGACGATCATTCAACTTAGTACTGACGATATGCTGGTCGGGACGAATTGGGACGAAAATTTGACGGGTGAAGAAATCAACCCGATTGAATTGGCTTTGGCGTTGATCGAAGAAATTAAAACGACAGGCAAACAGGTCGAATTCGAAGACCATGACGACATGGCCGATTATGAGGAAATGACCCGTGAGGCGGCTGAAGCGGTTTTGAGCGAATAAGTCCAATTCATAGATTTTTATTGTCGTATCAAAAGGAACTAGAATGCAAAAATTTTCTTTTCTTATCCCAGTAGGAATTTTAGTTTTAATTCTAGCTATAAATTTTAGCGGCAAAAATCTTTCTACAAAGCCTGAAATATCTCCTATCCTTAATACTCCTACAGCGCCTGAAGTATCTTCTCCCCACAACGAGTCTAGAAAAATTGAAGAATCCCCTATCGGGAGCTCTTTTACGGATCCTGACTATAAAGAAATATCTTCCACTCCAATTAATTCGCAAGAGCGTAAAGTCGTTTACGAATATCCGAATAATCCCTGCGGAACATTGATGACTGCGTTTACATCCCCAGGCAGCGTCCAAGTTGGTCGTGGACCTGTTTACGAACTAGCCTTAGCCGCTTGCGACGGTTTAATTCCGGATGATTCTACTTTCAGGGTTTACGCCTGCGAGAACTCTGCGGAGCTTGAAGGGCGAGCTACCTTCGCTTTTGAATGTAAGTAATATTTGATTTAGCGTCACCCTGAACTCGTTTCAGGGTCTATTTTATCCGCTACCCTGCTGTTAGATGGATGCTGAAACACGTTCAGCATGACGGTCGATATAGATGGGTAGTTCGGCCCAAGTCGTTCGAAGACAGGCAAAATACGAGTCGTCTCATAAGGATTCTATGTGCATTCGCACCAGACGAGGCCGATTCCTAAGTTGGAATCACCTGTTTAACATGGTGATTCATACTTGATTCAAGCTGACTAACATATAATTAACATGCTGTTTTATTTGTAAAATTAACCATTTTTAACTTACCCTCTTGCTAAAATGACGTTTCGAGGTAAGGTAACCTTGTTAATTCGCTTGAGTAAGAATTGTTCTACACAGTTTCTTTTTTGTCACATTCCGGTGGCGATGCTCGACTTCCTGTTCACAGCATATGAGCCTATTGAATGAAACGCATCTTTAGCCGCAAGCGCAAAGACTATCGTCTTTTTGCAGCAGCGCTGGCGTTCGGTTTTACAGCTACTTTAGCCGCTTACTTTGTAAACCAACCCTCTCCTCAAAATACATTGCAGCCGATTGCCGTGCAGCAAGTATCCGCCTCCGACACGCAACAGACCAGCACTGTGGCCTTCGCCTATGCGGCGCAGACGGCCAATTCGCCTGCCGTGTCTCAAAGCATTTTCCAGCCGTTGAGCAACGCAGTCGGGAACTTGCCTCCGACCGCGTCGTTACAGCCGGTTGAGAAACAGCATTACCTGCAGGCGGCCGGACTTGCCAAGGCCCCCGGGACGAT
>JANODM010000139.1:0-2571 GCA_031412695.1 Alphaproteobacteria bacterium | reverse complement strand
AGAATAACTTGAGGCTGTTGTGCGTACGTGTAGATGCCCGTTTGATTGACGGCAAAACGAGGCGCATAACCTGTTTGCTGACCATCCGCATACACCGTGTCTGTCGTGTTATCCAAGATTTTTTTGCCTTCGACTGTTGATACGCTTAGCACCGAGTGTCCGATGCCGCCGCGGTTATTATCGATGACTGCCATGATGCGCATAGCGCTGTCATTAAAGCCCAAGAATTTCAGCGTGACGTATTTGGCAATCGCATAGTCTTCGCAATCGCCTGAATTTTGCATGAACTCGATCGGGCCGGCCCAATGCTCGCGTTGATTATACGCTTGTTCGTCACTGGTATATTGCCAGCGGTTGAAAAAACGATTGACCCAATCCAATTTCACCGATTCGTTCTGGGCCTGAAGGCCACTGACCATATCGCGCCAGGCAATCATCGCCGTGCCATCGCAATGAACAACTTTGTCCAAGCATGCTTGCAACAATGCGATGTCATTACCCAAAGCAGCATTGACTCGGCTCCATTGAGGAACATTGTCTTCGGCATTGTAAGCTACTAATTCGACACTGTTAAATGCCGCTGGTTGAGCGGATTGAGCAACTTGGGCGGCTTGACCCAAGGTCAGGGCTTTGGCTTCGCCCATGACCAGCAGAAATGATGTCATGGCGACGCAAGCTGTTTTTAGCGCATAGGACATTGGAGTACTTCCCTGGGACATGGACGGTTCTTTATTATTATGTCTCAATCTTGCTGCAAAATAGTTAATTTTACTATGAATTATGTATTAATAGTCTCGTGAAAAGACTTTAGAACTGTGGCCAAAATGATATTGCCGTTTAAGGCAGTTCCGTGTAGTAAAGGTGAGCATTTCAATCACCCACCACCGTGGAAAACATCATCATGATCATGAAAAACTTAAGCCGATTTTTCGCTGGCTTAGCCGTCTGCACTCTGTTGACGTCTGCCGCTTTTGCCGGACCCTTCGATGGCTTCTATGACGAGGACACCTCGTTTAACAACAAGCCTGCCGGACAAGTTTTCCACCAGACGCTTTTCACGGAATATCAAAAGCTGTCCAAAGACCGCAACCGCGGTATGGGCGACGGCATTGATGCAGAATTGTTTAACCACAAAGCTTGGTTCGCTTCGCAGCGTTCGGCCATTCAAGAAGATTCCTATACGGATCGCAAATTATCGACCGATGAACAACGCGTTTTCATGGCCGCTCAAGATCGTTTGCACACTGTATTCGACAAAGGTGGACGCGAGCACGCGCCTGTTGAAACTGCCGTTTCCCAAGTGTCGTATGATTGCTGGATCGAAGCAACCGAACGCAGAGCGACAAACGATGCGAAATCATGCAAAGACAAATTCGAACGCGCGATTGCAGCAGCCGAAGCAAAATCGCCTTATGAATTAGGCCAAGTAAAAATGCCTGAAGCACCTGCTGCTCCGGTTGTTGTTCCATCCAAGCCTTTCAAAGATTACTACCGCGTTCCATTCGTCTTCGACAAAACGACGATCACACCGGATGGCGAATCCGTATTGGCCGAAGCTGTTCGTGACGCCCAAGCGCACCCAGATCTCAAGATCGCGTTGCGTGCGCACGCTGACCGTTCAGGTCCGGATGGCTATAACTTGAAACTGTCGAAACGCCGTGCGGAACAAATCTTGAACCGCATGTCCGCCGCCGGTGTCGACCAAAGCCGCTTGCGCATTGTCGAAGCCGTTGGCGAGAAGCGTTCGCTGATCCCGACAGCCGATGGCGTCAAAGAACAAGGCAACCGCGTTGTCGAAATCGACTTGCGCCAATAGGCTCTGTTTCAAACGAATTAAAAAACCCGCCTCTTATGGCGGGTTTTTTATTGAGCGAAAAAATTGCAACCCTTGCGCAAGCGAGGGTCTTTAAATAACAGATGCTCGCTTTCGCAAGCATTACGATAGTGATTGGAATGCCGTTTTCTATTTCTTCCATTCCTTGCCGTGCAAGGCTTTGACGATGCCGTGAAACGTGTGGGTTTCCTGCACCGTCATACGCATGCGTTGAAATGCATTGCGCAGATTATTCACCATCGTCGGACGTTGCTGGGGCGTCGTAAAGAACCCCTTCTCTTCTAACGCATCCTGCAGATGTTGTAATAACGATTCGATTTGCTCTTTTGGTGCTGCGTCATGTTCAGCAACCGCCAAGCGATCCACCACCATCGGGTTCGCACGCGTGTTTTCCGTTTGCCTGTACCATTGATAGGCGACCAACAGAACCGCCTGAGCGATATTCAACGACGCGTAATCAGGATTGATCGGAATCGTAAGGATCGCGTCGCAACAAGTTACATCATCATTCGTCAACCCTGCGCGTTCCGGCCCAAACACCAACGCTGAAGCGGAAGCATTTTTTGCATGATCCGCCGCGATAATCGCCTGCGCTGCTGTTTCAGGGCTCAGTACCGCTTTAACCATATCGCGATCGCGCGCCGTGCACGCCACGACAAAGCTGCGATCTGCTATGGCTTCGGCCAACGTATTATAAAGTGTCGCGTTATCGATGACGCTCAATGCACCGGAACTGG
>JANODM010000138.1:0-1519 GCA_031412695.1 Alphaproteobacteria bacterium | reverse complement strand
GCCCATGCTAATGATTACCGCCACGGTGATGGCGATCGCCATGTATCTGCCCTTTTCGCCGATCGCAGCCAGTCTAGGATTTGTGCCCTTGCCAGCCGTTTACTTTCTGTGGTTGGCGTTAATCCTTACTTGCTACTGCGTGTTGACTCAATTTGTCAAAACTTGGTTCATCAAAAAATATGGTTATACCTAAGGACGCTCATGATGAAAAGAAAAAAATTTATCGGCATTGCAAGCGGGACAACAATTGCAGTCGGGGCAACAGCTTATTTATTCAGCGACAAAAGTAATCTTTTAAGGACAGATCTAAAACCGGGAGACGATTCGACAGAGCCGACACTACGCGATCGCAACACAAGGCTGAAGTCGGACGAAGCAGAGATTTTGTTTCTCGCCTCGCTTGCGCCTAGCGGTCACAACACGCAGCCGTGGTTTGTTCAATATCTCGAACCCTATCACTGGATTATCGGCAACGATAAAAATAAATGGCTGCCTGCCGTTGACCCGAATCAAAGAGAGACGATGTTATCGATCGGCGCTTTCATGCAAAATCTGGACTATGCCGCTAGTGCTTTTGGCTACGCCTGCGATTGGAATTTACTCGCTACGACCAATCAAGATGAACGGGTGATGTCAGTAAAACTGATCAAGGAAGCATCGAAAAATGGTTTTGACATCGCAAAAATTAAAAGCCGCCGCACGGTTCGTTCCAATTTTTTAAGCGAGGTGCTGAAACCAGAAGATCTCAAATATTTGGTTAATGCAGAACCGGAATTTATTCATTATTTGCCTGCCACTAGCAAAGAAAGTCAATTGATCAACGAACAAACGATCGAAGCCAACCGCCTTCAAGCCTATCGCAACCCAGCGCAGCAAGAGTTAGCCGACTGGATCAGATTCTCTAGTCAGGATGCCGAAAAATATCGTGACGGGTTGACAACGGCAAGTATGGAAATAGAAGGATTTTCCGGCTGGGTGGTGCGGAATTCTTACGGCAAAGATGATGTGATGAAAAAGAATTTCAGAGAGCGAGGCATTGATATCGTTAAAAAAGAAGTGTCGGCATCGGCAGGTTGGATTCTGATTGCCAGTAAGGGCGATTCGGTGGCGACATTGCTAGAAACGGGTAGACGAATGCAACGACTTTTTCTGAAAGTGCGAGAAAGAAATATCGCCATTCATCCAATGACCCAGATATTGGAAGAATCATCAACGCGACAACAGCTAAATCAATCCATTGGGATCAACGAAAACATTCAATTTATCTTGCGAATAGGTTATTTGAAAATGTATCCTGAACCCGTTTCACTTAGGCGACCGACCGACCGATTTATTCGTTCATAAAAAACCGCTAAAAACAAGTTTTTTCTTGCCGTAAGATAAGGCTTTCAATAAATTAATTAAAACAACCTGTCATGCATAAACTAAAACTTTCCGGTGTCTTACTCTTCCTTGCTGGTTCAATTGCTTTGATGGGAATTATTACTGCCGAAGCGTTGTGTCCGTCCGGCACGGGTTA
>JANODM010000137.1:0-12596 GCA_031412695.1 Alphaproteobacteria bacterium | reverse complement strand
CGGCGTCGTCTATGGCGATATCGGCACCAGCCCGCTTTACACTTTACGCGAAGCATTCCACCCATCGCATCATTTAGATTTCAATGAGACAAATATCTTGGGCGTTTTGTCGCTGTTGCTGTGGTCGTTGATTTTAACAGTCAGCGTCAAATACATCATGTTTATTTTACGTGCCGACAACAAAGGCGAAGGCGGTATTTTCTCGTTGATCGCTTTGGCTGAACGCGCCTTGAAACGTCGCTCTCTTTTTGTCATTTGCATCGGTCTTTTGGGTGCCGCCTTGTTTTACGGCGACGGCATCATCACCCCCGCCATTTCCGTTTTGTCCGCGGTTGAAGGGTTGAAAATTGCAGCCCCCGGCTTGGAAAAATATATCGTGCCGATCTCGTGCATCATCTTAGTGTTCTTATTTGCCGCACAACAAACAGGTACGGACAAAATCGGCAAACTTTTCGGACCGATTACGATGCTGTGGTTTTTATCCTTGGGTTGTTTGGGGGTTTATAACATCATTCAAAATCCCGTGATCCTCAAAGCATTTTCCCCTTATTACGGGTATTTGATTTTTTCTGAAAATCATATTACGGGCTATTTGTTGTTGGGCACGGTCGTTTTGGCAGTCACCGGCGTCGAAGCTTTATATGCCGATATGGGGCATTACGGTAAAAAACCGATCCGCTATGCGTGGCTTTATTTCGTCATGCCGTGCTTGATGCTGAATTATTTAGGTCAAGGAGCGTTGGTTTTACGCACACCCGATACAATCAAAGATCCATTTTATCTGATGGTGCCTGAATGGGGATTATACCCGATGATTGCGCTCGCCACAGCCGCAACCGTCATCGCATCACAAGCCATGATTTCCGGTGCGTATTCCTTGACACAACAAGCCATTCATTTGGGGTTCACGCCACGCCTTAAAATCGAACACACGTCCGACCGTCACAAGGGTCAGATTTACATGCCGTCACTAAACAAAGCGATTTTCATCGGCGTCATTCTATTGGTTTTATGGTTCCGCAGCTCAAGCAACTTGGCTGCCGCCTACGGCATTGCCGTCACTGGAACGATGCTGATGACGACGATGTTGATTTCGATCGTCGCTTACAAATTATGGGACTGGTCACTGACAAAAGTTACGGTGCTTATCTTGCCTTTATTCATCATCGATTTCAGCTTTTTCACTGCCACTTTGACGAAACTGTCGCATGGCATTGGCGCATGGGTGCCGTTGATCATGGGATTAGGCGTCTTTGTTTTGATGCTGACGTGGTATCAGGGTCGTATCATTAAAAACCGTCGCACCTTGCACGGGCGTGAACGTATTGAAACCTTTATCAAGCATATCACCGCACGCAACACGAAACGCGTCGGCGGTACGGCGATTTATATGGCGCGTGACGTCGATCATGTGCCGTTGGCATTGGGATTGAATTACAAGCACAACAAATGCCTACACGAAAATATCCTACTGGTTCGTGTCGATACATTGGATGTTCCGCGCGTAAGCGAAGCCGACCGTGTTCGCGTTGAAGAACTGGATAAAGGTTTTGCTCGCGTCGTCGTCTCGTACGGATTCATGCAATTGCCGAATATTCCGCGCGCGCTTCATCATGTCCAGGATATGGGATTAAACATCGATACGCGCGAAGCAACCTATGTCATGAACCGTGAACGGATTGTGGCCACAGCGGGTGGCGGCATGTGGTTGTGGCGCGAACGTCTGTATTCCTTGATGCATCGTAATGCCGCAGAGGCCTCTGACTTCTATCATTTGCCTGCTTCCCGCGTGTTGGAAATCGGATCGCCCGTCAATATCTAAAAGAGAATATCTAGAATTTCATATCAACGATGACGGGCACATGATCGGATGGCTGCGGCCAATCGCGTACATCTTGCGCAATCGAAAACGATTTCAAATTTTCTGTCAGTCCGGGTGTCACCCAGATATGATCCAAACGGCGGCCGCGGTTGGATTTACGCCAATCTTGATTGCGGTAGCTCCACCAGGAATACACTTTCTCGTTTTCAGGAACAAAATGGCGTCCCACATCAACCCAATTTAAACTGCTGCGCATCGCAGTCAAAAGATCAACTTCGATCGGTGTGTGTGATACGACATCCAAAAGCTGTTTGTGCGACCAGACGTCATGTTCATAGGGCGCAATGTTAAAATCACCCAAAGCGATCACATCGTCTTTAGCTTTATGAAGGGTTGGAAACCACTTAGTCATTTCGCGAACAAAGTTTAATTTATGCGCGAATTTGTCATTTTTTTTCTCGTCGGGAATATCACCACCTGCAGGAATGTATAAGTTATGCAGGAAAATTTGGCGGGTCGGCAATTGCAGCGCGACTTCGATATGGCGACTATCATTTTTCTCGACGCGGTTATGAATTTTATGCGTCGCCATCGGAACGTTGGACAGCACCAACACGCCGTTATAACCTTTCATCCCGCTGAACGCCACATGTGGAAATCCCAAGGCCTTTAGGTCATCGATGGGTAACAGCTCATCAGGACATTTTGTTTCCTGCAACGCAACAACATCGGGTTTAAGTTCGGTAACCAAACGTCGCAGCAACGGCAAACGCAAGCGAACGGAATTGATGTTCCAAGTAAGAATGCGCAGAGCAGGCATACTTAAAACGGTAACTGGAAACCAGGCGGCAATTGCAAGCCGCCCATGATTTTTTGCGTTTCGCCCTCAACCATTTTTTCCATTGTCTCGCGCGCTTTGTTCAAGGCCGCGACGATCACATCTTCGGTCGTTTCTTTGTCAGCAGGATTCAACAAAGACGGATCAATTGAAATGGCTTTGACGACGCCATTGCCGTAGAGCGTGACATTCACGCCCGATACGCCGCCTTGCACTTCTAAGACTTTCAGTTTTTCCTGCAAGGTTTTCATGTCGTCTTGCATGCGTTTAGCTTGCTGCATCATTTTCGCGATATTCATTTTAATTTTTCTCCGTGCGTAGGTCGATAATTTGAAGGGATGGAAGAATTTTCTGCACGGCCTGGATCGCTGGATCCGCATAAGCCGCCGTAATCGCGGTATTTTTATTCGCATTGGCGCGCTCGGCCAAGGTCGGCTCTGTTGCGTTTGATGTCACCGCAATCACCCAACGTTGTCCGGTCCATTCATGTAGGCGCTTTTGCATCGATCCAACCAAATCACGGGACGCACCTTGCAACATCGATAAATGAATTTGCCCCGGCTGAAATTTCGCCACGCGCACATTCGTGAACAAATCGGCAGCCATCATATGTTCGTTTTTTTCTTCGCACAATTCAACCAAGCTTGGTAAATCGGCAATGACGTTTTGATAGGTTGCAACCGGTTCTTCGACAGGTTTTGCGACCGCTTTGACGGATATCGGCGCGGCATTGGATGCGGCGACGCGCATGGCACTTGGTGCAGGATTGAACGAAGATGGCGGCGGTGCGGAAAATGCGTTACGCGTTTCAACGCTTGGCTTGTCGCTTAACTCAGGAGTTTTTTTTAGAATCTCTTCCAATGGCGGCAAGGTGGCTGCGAAACCGACACGGATCAACACCATCTCAAGTGCTTGCAAGGGTTGCGGTGCATTGGCTACTTCGGGTACGGATTTCAGCAACATCTGCCACACGCGGCTTAAACTCGAAAGCTGGAATTGATCGGCTAAAGCGGCGGCTTGTTCGCGCAACGGCGCACTGAGCAACGGATCATCAGCGACACTTGGCGTGACTTTGATGCGCGTCAATAAATGCGTGTAATCCAATAGGTCATCCAACAACGCCGCCGGGTCCGCACCGCTATTGTGCAATTCCGCCAACACCATCAACGCTTCGGCGATTTTACCGTTCATCAATTGCGCGAATAAATTTGCAACACCCTGACGGTCAGCTTGACCCAGCATATCATGCAAGAGTTTCGCCGTGATTTTTTCACCCGCACTTTGGGCAATCGCTTGGTCGAAAATACTGAGGCCGTCCCGCACCGAACCGTCAGCGGCGCGCGCCATGACATGCAAGGCTTCGTCGTCAACGACGATTTTCTCGAACCCTGCGATTTTTTTGTAATGATCGGCCAAGACGGGCATTTCGATACGGCGCAGATCGAAACGCTGGGTACGAGATAAAATCGTGATGGGCACTTTTCTGATCTCGGTAGTCGCCATCATGAACACGACATGCGGTGGCGGCTCTTCCAATGTTTTCAGCAACGCGTTGAACGCCGCCTTAGACAGCATATGCACTTCGTCGATGATGAAGACTTTGTACCGTGCTTGTGTCGGCGCATAACGGACATTCTCGATAATCTGGCGGACATCATCGACGCCTGTGTTTGATGCAGCATCGATTTCGATAACATCGGGATGACGATCTTCACCGATTGCTTTGCAAATCAAGCAATCATCCGTCGGACCTATCGTAGGACCCGATGTTCCGTCAGGCCCGGCATAATTAATCGCTTTGGCCAAAATACGCGCGGTCGATGTTTTGCCGACGCCTCGGACGCCTGTAAACATATAGGCATGATGAATGCGGTTTTTTTCGATCGCGTTCGACAACGTGCGGACCAAAACATCTTGGCCGATCAATTCGCCGAAATGTTTGGAACGGTATGTGCGTGCAAGGGCGCGATAGGTCATGCAGTTTTTTACCTTGAAGAAAAAAGGAAGAACGCCACCGACCCGATGGCTGTCTGCGAGGGCTGCTTTCTTTCGAACCTGACCCGATTAACAGAGCGACCGCCCGGCGACGTTCTTCCCGCCAATCATATAGCAGGATTCCCCAAAAGAAAAACCCCGGAATAACCCGGGGTTTTTCGAATGTTGTTATTATTCCGACGCTTAGTTTTTAAGCCTAATTTTGGAATAGGCTTAACAAAGCACCTGGCGCCTGGTTGGCAATCGACAAAGATTGCGTTCCCAACTGTTGGCGGATCTGCAAGCTTTGCAGACGGGCCGATTCTTTAGCCAAGTCGGCGTCGACAATATTGCCGATACCTTGGACGGTTGCGTCAGCCAAGATTTTTGTAAAATTATCTTGGTTTGTAACCGAACGAGTGTAACCGCCGACTGTCGAAAGTGACGTACCGACAGCTGTTTCATAGGTGGCGAAACCACCGGCAAGTAGTGTTGCAGCGGCAGCAGCCGTCGCAACAGCAGCCATACCGGCCGTTGCACCTGCCAACGTATCTTGTGCGACCAAGTTGAAAGTACCGCCGGCAGAGGTATAAATAATTGCCGTAGTTGCAGTACCGACCAGCAAGTTAACACCGTTAAACGACGATTGGTTGGCATAGTTTTGTACTTCAACCTTCAACGCCGCATAATCAGTATTGTACTGGGTGCGTTCAGCGGTGCCTAAGCTGCCATCCGCCAACTTCGTCAAAACTTTGCGCGCTTCTCCAAGCGTGTCGGAGATGTTTTGCAAGCCCGAAGAAGTCACTGACAACAAACCCTTGGATGCCGATAAACGCTCATTCACCGCTTCGTAACCTTTGACGCCGCTGCGCAAACCTTGCGCGACAGCAAAAGCGGCCCCATCATCCGTCGCGTCAGAGACACGAAAGCCTGTGGATACGCGTTTTTGTACCTTAGCCAGATCGGCATTGGTACGGTTCAACGATTGCAAAGCAACGATCGCACTTACATTGGTATTTACTGAATTAGTCATAGTGGTTCTCCATTCTGGGTTTAAAAAAATCTCTTCTGAGACCCAATGAGAATACCACGATCAGTTTAACCGCCTGTAAAAAATTCCTTAGGAAAACATGAATCAAACTACCCCGGAGAAATCTCCGGGATAGTTTGAAATTATTTTCTCTATCGAGCTAGTTCGCGAATTAACGGAACAAGTTCAACAAGCTGCTTGGTGCTTGGTTGGCAATCGACAAAGACTGCGTTCCCAACTGTTGGCGGATCTGTAAGCTTTGCAGACGAGCCGATTCTTTGGCCAAGTCGGCGTCGACGATATTGCCGATACCGGTAGTTACTGCATCGTTCAAGATTTTGGTAAAGTTCGCTTGGTTCGAAATCGAACGGGTGTAACCGCCGACTGTCGACAAAGACGTACCAACTTGACCTTCGAACGTTGCAAACGCACCAGCTAAAGCAGTCGCAGCGGCAGCAGCTGTCGCAACAGCGGCCAAACCAGTTGCAGCTTGAGCGAACGTATCTTGTCCTGTGACGGTGAATGTACCACCAGCAGCAGTGTAGATGATGTTCGTGGCAACCGTACCGACCAGCAAGTTGACACCGTTAAACGACGATTGGGTCGCAAAGTTTTGTACTTCAACTTTCAATGCGGCGAAATCGGCGTTGTATTGGGTACGTTCTGTAGCGCTCAAACTGGCGTCAGCAAGTTTCGTCAGCACTTTGCGGGCTTCTCCCACGGCGTCTGAGATACTTTGCAGACCTGAACCGGCAACCGAAACCAGACCCTTCGAGGCTGATAAGCGTTCGCCGACGGCATCGTAACCTTTGGAAAGGCTGCGCAGACCTTGGGCCACGGCAAACGCGGCACCGTCGTCGGTTGCGTCAGCAACGCGAAAACCGGTGGACACGCGTTTTTGAACGCTTCCAAGATCGGCATTAGTTCTATTAAGAGCTTGTAGTGCTATAATCGCACCAATATTAGTGTTTACTGAGTTAGTCATAGTATGTACTCCTTCTGGGGTTAAACAATCGATTCTTCGATTGCTTTTTAGGCGTGGCACTTGAAAGAAAATTCCTCAAGTTCGGAGCGGAGACCCTGACGATTGTCAGGATCTCCGAAATTCATTTAAGGCTTACTGGAACAAGCTCAGCAACGCGCTTGGTCCTTGGTTGGCAATCGACAAAGATTGCGTTCCCAACTGTTGGCGGATCTGCAAGCTTTGCAGACGAGCCGATTCTTTGGCCAAGTCGGCATCGACGATATTGCCGATACCTGTAACGGTTGCGTCAGCCAAGATTTTGGTAAAGTTCGCTTGGTTCGAAATCGAACGGGTGTAACCGCCGACTGTCGACAAAGACGTACCAACAGCGGTTTCATAGGTAGCGAAACCACCGGCAAGCAACGTGGCAGCGGCAGCTGCTGTTGCAACAGCAGCCAAACCGGCCGTAGCACCGTTCAACGTATCTTGTCCTGTTACGGTAAACGTACCACCAGCTGCAGTGTAGATAAGGTTGGTTGCAACGACACCGACCAACAAGTTGACACCGTTAAACGATGATTGGTTGGCATAGTTTTGTACTTCGACTTTCAACGCGGCATAATCAGCGTTGTATTGGGTACGTTCGGCTGTGCTTAAGCTGGCATCGGCAAGCTTTGTTAGAACTTTGCGAGCTTCACCTAACGTATCGGAGACGCTTTGCAAACCGGCACTGGCAACGGTAACCAAGCCTTTCGAGGCTGATAGACGTTCGCCGACGGCATCGTAACCTTTAACAAGGCTGCGCAAACCTTGAGCAACGGCAAAACCGGCGCCGTCATCGGTTGCATCAGCGATGCGAAAACCGGTGGACACGCGTTTTTGAACGTTTTCAAGTTCTGAATTGGTTTTGTTGAGGGATTGAAGTGCGATAATCGCACCAATATTGGTGTTTACTGAATTCGTCATAGTAACTCCTTCTGGGGTTGTGTAACGACCGATTCTCGATCGCAAGTCTCAGTTTACGGAAATAGTTTAAAAAATTCGTGAATATCGAAAATAACAGGGTATATACCCAGCATATCTTCTGATAAATAAGGATAATTTATTAACGAATCGACCTGATCGGATTTCAATAGCTTAGAAAGGTTTATGCGTTAAACCGTTTTTATGACTCAAAATGCCCTCGCCCTTGCGCAACAAAAAGCCCAAACCGGCAATCTGACGGATGCCTTGACGATTCTATCCCGTGCTTTGGAAAAGAAGCCAACCGACCGTGATTTGCTGCACGGACGTGCGCATGTCCTGATCGGTATGAATAGAACCGACCAAGCCGCGAATGACTTAGATGCACTGATTGCCGCCCACCCGCAAGACGCACAAGGCTTAGATGACCGCGGCGTCCTATATCAAAGGCAAGGCAATTTCCTCAAAGCAGCCGAATACCACATGCAAGCCGTCGATCTGGCACCGTCTGACGGCACGATTTTAAATCTGGCGATTGCCCTGAACAAATTAGGTCAACGGGCTGAAGCTGAAAAATTATACGATGTGGTTTTGCAAATTAATCCGACCCATACACGTGCGATGATCAATCTTGCGGTCTTGTGTGATGAACGCGGTCAATACGACAAAGCCGAAAGCCATTTGAAACAGGCCATCGAATATGGTGATGAAAGTTTCGAACTATGCATGACCTATGGCAATATATGCCGCAAACAAGATCGCAAAGACGAAGCGCTGCGGTGGTATGAAATGGCCGCGGCGCAACGGCCCGATAACGGTCCTGCGGCATTTCTTGTCGCCTTGATGAAAGGCGAAAATCCCGAAAGCCCGCCGCCCGAACATGTTGCGCAATTGTTTGATTCATACGCGGATAATTTCGAAAGCAGCTTAGTCGGTCAATTGAAATACCGAACGCCAGACTTGCTGTTCAACGCTGCCGAACAAGAATTAAAAGCGATCAAAGAAAACAATCCCGATGCGGTTGCAATGGATTTGGGGGCGGGTACCGGATTATTCGGCAAAATCCTGCGACCTTTTGTGAAAGAGAATATTGGCCTTGATCTATCGGCGAATATGTTGGCCAAAGCCCAAGAACAACATATTTATGACACTGTATTGTGCATGGACATGCTTGATGGGCTTGCGCGTTATGACGCAGAACATTTTCATGTCGTCGCCGCAGCCGATGTTTTCGTCTATGTCGGAAAATTAGATGCGTTGTTCAAAGCAATCGCACGATCCTTGGCAAAAGACGGGTTGTTTATTTTTAGCACCGAAGCCGTCGATGAGCATGAAAAAGGCGAGTATTGCGCACGCGACACGGGACGCTATGCGCATGCAGAAAGCTATTTAAAAAATTTGGCGACGACGAACGGCTTTTATACGGTGCATTTCGAACGCACGTGGATTCGGTATAACAAAGAAAAACCGCTAGATGGATTTGTTGTGGTTTTGAGAAAACGTAACTAGTTTTTGCTAATCATCTTATCCGAAGTATTCATCGAACTTGCAACCGCTTTCATTTGCAGCATACGCAAGAAATAATAATCCTGCGATAATTGTTGTGCCATCATCAACACTTCCATGCGATCTAACCCGCCTTTGACAGGAGTGCTTGGACTGTTGATCGTAGCGTAAAAATTCGGCGACAAATAATAATCATATTGCAGGATGCGATCCATCGACGCCTGGCTGATGATACGAGTCGTACGCATTAGCGGATTTGGATCGTTTGGATCAGGAATATTAGTATAATTGCACACATAAGCTTCAAGCTGAGTCAAGGTTGGTTGGGAACAAACGGTTTTGTAATTAACGGAAGATACTTGGCCGTTTACCGCTAGAGACTCTAACATCACTTTGAGAACATTTTGAGTGCCAGGACTTGTCGGCGCACGGCGCGCTGCCAACATATTGAGCATCGACATCCTTACAGATTGTCCAGCAACTTGTTGTTGCCATTTAACAAGGTTTACTGGCGCGCTTCTGATATCTTTTGCGCTAGGACGAACGCCATAGTCAAAGAAATATAAACGCGCAAGTTGCATTGTATCCAAAACAGTTTTTGTAGGCCATGTGCGCTCGCTTAACATAAAATCAACGAAATTTTCATCCCCATTGATCCCAGCAAGCGCTCTGTCAGAACCGCAACCTGCTGGCGCATTTGTCATGGCAGGATTGCAAAATAATCGGAGATGTAGATCGTATGCCTTACCTGTTGTAGCCAAGTATTCTCGATACTGGATATTTTCAGTTGAGTTGCTTCCTACATTGGGAATGTCGAAATAACCCTCCGATACTTTGTAGTTATTATCATTTAAAAGCTTGCGCACTTCATCCGTTAAAATAGAGCTTCTGGAGGCATCTTGCGAAACCGAAATCAAACGCGATAATCCCGGCATTGATCCGTTTTCATCGCGTATTCTTTCTTTTTCGCGAACAATCATCGCTTTGCGGATTTCTTCAGAACTATTTTGGATTCGAGTGGTCAATCTTTGTAAAATAGCTTGTGTTTCCGTGCTCAACTGCTGTTGTGAGCGCTGGATACTTCTAACGACGTCGTTGTAATTTATCTCCTCACCGTTTTCGTCAGACAATTGAGCATGCGCTGTCTTTGCCATCGATGCAGAAAACAGAAAAAACAGCATTAGCCCCAAAAAACAAGAGTATTTGCGCAGAGCGGTCATCTGTTCACCGCTTCAAGCGCCACGGATAACTCCATCCATCGATTGATTTGATATTTCAATATGCTTTGAATGCCCATCAAAAATAGTTTTTCACGGACAAGTTGAGAAGGCGTCAGTTGATTGATACGCGCTAGGTAACCAGGCGACATCGGCAGCTTGTAGGCAACGATGTCTAAATACTGCGCCATACTCATGGTAGGCTGTTCTTCTAGTTGTTTAACGATGTCATAGACTTGTTGGTCCATCGTCAACGCACCCCAGTTTGTTTTAAGCAATCGAGCCGCTGCCGCTGCCGGTGATTTGGCAGCATGGGGGTTTGCCCCTGGCATACCTACATTTATCATTGTTCCAACACGTTCCGCAAATAGCCTGGAGAATGGAGCGGAAGACAACATTTGGCGCGCAATATAACCTTGATTGGACACATAGCTGGCGATACCGGATCCGGTTTGAAGATCCCCGATATCAAGCTTTTTAGGAGGTTTTCCTAAAACAAGACGTTCGAAATAACGATAAGCTGCTTCGATCGATGCTGCTGCACGATTGGTATTCGGCTGCGTGGGGCTGCCTGCTGATGAAGGCTCGGATGGAAAAGTAGTGGGTTCAAATAATAACAAATACGGCTTAAGCGGCAGACCGATAAGTTGCAGGTTTTTTCTGGCTACATCATTATCCACAATATAAGGATTAGGACCAGGATTTCCCAAAGCCGCAATGCGCCGCGAACCGCAAACTGTGCCGAATTCTGTACCCATTTGGCCACCTTGAGCCATGGGATCACAGAAACATTTCATGTAAACGTCAAAATTTGCAGGGTCGTTTGCCAAACTTCCTGAAGAGGAGTCGACCAAACATTCTCGCATGGGTCCTGTAGGTCTTATCAAATGCAACTCTTTATAACGGCCCTCTTGCATGGCTTTTGCCAACATATCCGTAGTAATCGCGGCTTGAGTGACGCCCATTAAACTTTTGTGCAAATTGGGGTCTAGCGAAACGTTTCTAGAGGCTTCTCTTTCCTTCCTCGACAGCATGATCATTGCTTTTGTTTCAGCGTCTGCGGCAGCTTCAATCGCGTCCCCGACAGCCTGAATGGAAGCTTCCATCTCCTGAGCTGTCTGACTTGCAGCTCCTTGCAAAGCATTGGCAATGGCTTGCGTCGCCTGACCGGCAATTGCCGGTGACCCCAAAAGAGTCATACTGCACAAAGCAACAAAAAAGACGGAGAATAAAGGCGTATAACGACCGGACATGGGACAACCACTTGCGTAAAGAAGGTTATATAACATTTTAATTAAATCTTGCGCGTTTTGCAAGAAGAATGCAACATAGGCCTATAGAATCTTGGTTGCAGCTCGGTCGCCGTGATTCTAAAAGAATGTTAAGGTTTACACGATAGATATGCTAGAATTCATCTAAATTACGTCACACCAGGTTTACCATGGCAACGAAAGACACGAAAAAATCAAGTCCCGGCGCACCTCCCGGCCCTTTAGAAGCCGTGGTGACGCGTAATTTATATTACCGCGACGGGTACCGAAACATCGTTAGAATTGCTGTTTTGCAAGCACTTGCTATCGTAGCCCTTCTTATTGCCTTAGCTATTACTATTGCCGTATCCCGGCCCGAAGACCGCTTTTTTGCGACCACCGCAGACGGCCGTTTGATCCGCATGGTGCCTCTGAACGAGCCTAATATGAACGATGCAGCGATGATTTCGTGGTCTGCCCGCGCAGCGTCGGATATTATGACGTTCGGTTTCCATGACTATTCCCAGCGCCTTCAAGAATCGTCGACTTATTTCACACGCCGGGGCTGGCAAAGCTTTACCGAAGCCCTTGATCGTTCAAGGGTTATGGAAGGCGTTCAAAAAACACAACAAGTTGTCACCGCAGCCCCGAAAAGCGCCCCTGTTATCGTTCAGCAAGGCTTGGTCGAAGGGATTTACCGTTGGATTATAGAATTACCGTTGATCGTTACCTATCAATCAGGAACGACGCAACGAACGGATACGTTAAACGTGCAATTGCTGATCGTCCGTGTTTCGACGCTAGACAGCCCGTCCGGCGTAGGGATTCAGCAATGGCTCTCAAGATAATATTATCAAGGCAAATACCTTGGCGCGGCACGATTCTTGTGTCATGCTGGGCACACACAAATTAAAGGGAGCTGCACCGTGTGGCTATTATATAGAGTTTTTATACTGACGGCATTTTTAATAAGCGCGGGCCAAGCTTTGGCGCAACAACAGAATGTCATGCAACCCCCTCCTGCGTCGACTT
>JANODM010000136.1:0-6314 GCA_031412695.1 Alphaproteobacteria bacterium | reverse complement strand
CCATGAAAAACCCCTTACAAGATTGAATGCAATATGTTGCAGATAATCTAGGCTGTCACGTCTCGAAGTTCAACCCGTGTTGAACCTGGTCTTAGCGGGTTTTCTTTTTTACGGCAGCACTTTTCTTCGCAGGAGCGACAGCTAGGCGTTTTTCCAATGCTGCCACACGGGCTTCTAGTTTTTGGATCGTATCATTCTCAGTGGTTGCAGCAGCAGTAAACCCGTTCATGGGCATAAACGGATTGAAAAAAGGCATTTGACCCAAACCCGGCGTGGGTGCTGAATCCGGCCAACCTTTTTCCCGTAAGGTATCATTCCATTTTTCCTGCCATAGCTGCATAAACGCCTGAGCAATTTCTTCCGGCGTTTTGGCTGGTTTTTGACGGGGTGGTGTTTTGGCTTGAGTCTTCTTGGTCATGCTTTAAGATTAAGCCAAATCATACATCTGTCACGAGAAAAATATGTTATTGGACTTTTTCAGCACCTTGGTCGGCAAAGCATTTACGGAACAGGGCCTGCCCGAGGGTTTAGGCCGCGTGATGATCGCCGACCGCCCCGACCTGGCAGATGTACAATGTAACGGCGCATTACAAGGGGCCAAGGCCTCGGGTAAAAAGCCACGCGATGTGGCCGAAGTCATTGTTGCAACCTTGCGCGCGACACCCGAAGCGGCATTTTACTTTGCTGACATCTCCATTGCTGGGCCCGGATTTATCAATTTCAAGCTGAATGACGGTTATCTATCCTTGGCGTTACAAGGTCAAAGCGAAATGGAGAAATTCGGCGTATCAACGCCCGAACCGAAAACGTATTTGATCGAATATGTCAGTGCCAATATGGGCAAACGGATGCATATCGGCCATCTACGCAATGCTATGATTGGTGATGCCGTACGCCGCATGGTAAAATTTCAAGGCCACAAAGTCGTCACGGATAATCACTTGGGTGATTGGGGTTTGCCGATGGGCCAGATTTTAAGCGAGACGCAACGCCGTTATCCAGATTTGCCCTATTTCGATAATAAAAAAGACGGTGTCTATCCCGAAGACGCACCGATAACCTTCGATGAACTATGCGACATTTATCCTGCGGCTTCTCAAAAATCAAAAGACGATCCTGAGGAATTGGCACGGGCTCAAGATTTCACAGCGAAATTGCAAAGCGGCGGCTATCCAGGCCTGACGACGTTGTGGCGTTATTTCATGAAATTATCGCTTGCAGATATGAATGCTAAACTGAACGATTTCGGTATCCCGCTTTTTGATACTTATTACGGCGAAAGCTATATGCAACAATTCGTACCCATGGTTCTTGACGACATGGTCAAGCGTAACGTGTTGCAAGAGGTGGATGGTGCTAAAGGCATTCCCGTACAATTGGAGACCGATAAGTTTGAAATTCCACCGCTGATCGTCGTCAAAAAAATGGGTGGTGTGACCTATTCCACGACCGATATCGCGACATTCTATCAACGGCAAAAAGATTTCGATCCGGATGTTTGTATCGTATTGACTGATTTCCGTCAGGAATTGCATTTCGTGCGTGTCTACCGCGCTTCCAAAAATGCAGGCTATGCGAATAAAATGGAGTTCGTGCATCTGATGTACGGTACGATCAACGACAAAGAAGGCAAACCCTATAAAACGCGAAATGGTTCAACGCCAGGCTTTACGCATTTAATCGATCTGGCCGATCAAAAAGCACAAGACCGCATGAGAGAAATCGGCCTGGACCAAAAAATATCGCCCGAAGAATTTGATATAACGGCAAAGCAAATTGGTTTGGCATCGATTAAATTCGGCGATTTAATCAATCATCGTCGTTCCGATTACGTATTTGACTTGGATCGCTTCGTCTCGTTCGAAGGCAAGACGGGACCATATATTCAATACACCGCCGTACGCGTCAATGCGTTGCTGGCCAAGGCTGCGCAACAAAATCTGAAACCGGGTACGTTCACCGTCGACAGCATGCAACATGAAACAGCGTTGCTGTTGTTGCAATTTGCGGATGTATTTGAAGCAGCATTAAAAGACTATGCTCCGAACGTCTTGGCGGATTATCTTTTCCGCGTTGCACAATCAATTAACCGTTTCTACCAAAACGTACATATCTTGACGGAAACTGACCCTGCAAAACAGGGCGCTGCTCTTGCTTTGTTAGCTTTGGGTGCTAAAATATTAACTCAAGGTTTGGATCTTTTGGGTATAAACGTACCCAAACAGATGTAAAAAGCAGATGTTAAAAGGCCAAATATAAAAGGAATCTTTTCGATGCCCCCACGCCGTTCCGACGTCACCATCATCAAAAAATACGCTAACCGCCGTCTGTATCACACCGAAATCAGCCAATATATTACGCTGGAAGACGTTGCTGAGATGGTGCGCAAAGGCGAAGACCTCAAAGTCGTCGATGCACGGTCGGGCCAGGATCTGACACGCGCCATTCTAGCCCAGATTATCATGGAACAGGAAAGCAAAGGCGAAAGTCTGTTGCCCGTCAAATTCCTGAAAGAGGTTATTCGCACCTATCAAAATAACCTGCGTCCCGTGTTGCCGCATTATTTGGATCATGCGATGGACACGCTGATGAACAACCAGGAACAATTCACCAAATACCTGTCCGATCAAATCGGCACGGCGGCACAAAAAGGCATGGGCACGATTTTGCCGGTCCAAGCGATGCAGAAATTCAATGAAAGCGTCGAAGAAATCGGCCGTCAGAATTTGCAGTTGTTTGAGTCCGCGATGAAAGTATTCTCGCCTTTCGTGCCCATCTCACAGCACGACAAGAAACATAAAATCGAAAACTTGCGTCAGCAAATCAAAGCGATTCAAAACCGTATCAACGAATTGGAACGCATGTCGGATTAGGTTATTCGACTAGGGTTGAAGTGTTGCTTGCAACGTCTTTAAAAATGCGTCACGCGCTTTGATAGCCTGAGCACCGTTTTTGGCGGGAGCTTCAAAGAAATACACGCTCAGGTTTTTCGAGTTATTTGCAAATAATAACGCTGCAATCGTGTCGTCTTTTTTACCCGGAGAGCACGCCGCTTCGACGACAAGCCAGCTGAGTGATGGCGTTTTCACGATCGTGCCGGCTTCAGCGATGAACGGACCTGTGCATTGATCTTTCAGCATACGCAAGTAATAGACGGATGCCTTGGTCAGACCGACATCGGGTACAGGTGGTTGTTGTTTGGTTCCGATAAATAATTCGCCGTTCATCCATGCAAAATCAAGCGGACGTTTTGACTCTTTGTTTTTGTCCTGGTTTTTGTCAGGCGTCGATATGAACGCGGTCGGCAACATTTCCGCTTTTGTGAATAGTGCATGCAGATCATCCGGTAAACGCGATCCTGCCGAAGCAGGAGCTGTTGGTGCGGGGGCTTCTGCGACAACTTCGATTTTCTTTTCCTGTTTCAAATTGGGTAGCTTGTCTGCCAATTTCTCGAGTGCGTTCTTCTGTGGCGCTTGAGGTTGAGGCTTTGCTGTTGCAACGGGTGCGGCGGCTACAACCGCTGCTTTTGCGACAGGAGCAGGGACAACAGGTTTTTCAGCAATCTTTTCCGTTTTAACTGGAGTTGTAACAGGTGCAGAAGCCGGCGCCGGCACCGTAGCAGGAACGGCAACAGGAACAGGGGTCGTTACAGGCGCAAGTTCCGCTTTAGCTTCAGGAATCTTCAAAGGCTCAACCGGCGCTTTCGGATCGTTTTCCGAATCCGTCAAAGTAGGAAGGGCGGCTTTTTGCGTTGCTTCGGTGGCATCTGCGGTTTGCAATGTGGTGGCATGCCCTTTTTGCGTCAGCATGCAATCTTGCAAAGCTGTTATTGCGCCATCGGCACCATCCAGCGTATACACGACTTCGTCATTCGGGCCACGCAGATAGATCGCCTGGCCTTTACGCATTTGATCCGGCAAAGCGTCAGGAATGCCGATGGTCAGTATTTGCGGACTGATAGCGACCGCTTCGACAGGGAATACATCGCGCTTGTCGACTTGTAATGTCAAATCGTAATGTTCGCCCGCGGTCATTTTATCCTGCGGGAAATTCAACGCCAGTCGTTTTACACCTTCGTGATTTTCGGCAACCATCAAGACGGTACCGTTATCATACATGTTTTTGACCAGACAATGGTTGAATTGTCCGGTTTTCTTGTTGGTATCGCTTTCGGTTTTCCAGGCGTAAATCGGTCGCGTGACTTGCAAAGCGGGTGTATCCGCTGCGGTGCTGGCGGGCATCGCTTGTGCCAAAGCTGAAACGGAAAAGACGGTACCGAGAAAAACGGATAAAAATAAAATGCGCATTAGGAAGACTTATTTTGATTGGTTTGATTATCGGATTGTTGCAAGACGGATAAAAGTTTATCGCGCAGTTTAAAGGCAACACCACGACGTTCCTTTGGGGCTTCGACTTGCATCGCTGTAACGGTACCGCCTTGTTCCTGACGAAGCAACCACGTTGAGACAGATGTTTTTCCGTCATTACCGATGCACTTGCTTTCCATCGGTTGTGCGGTCGTGTCACCATATGTTTCGGGTACGCCCATTTGCGATGAAAATTCGCCTTGGCAATTCGCTTCGGCTTTAGTCATGGTGGCATCAGCCGCATCTAAGATGTCGTTTTGCGCGACGGTAATTGCCGTACCTTTGATGCTGCCATCCGTCCAGGTCGCGGTATTATCGCCGACTGAAAGGGGGCTTGCGATGCCGGCTTGCGTCAAAAGATTTTGCACGTCTTGAGTCCAGCTTTGCGATGGGCTCATGGTGACGGACGCATCCGCCGTTTGAACATTGTCCCATGCTACGACAGCATCGCGCGAAACGGTCGGTGTCGTCGTAACAACGGCGGCTTTTGTCGGATGCGAAATTCTCTCTGTTACCTGATATTTTTGCACGCGCGACGGCATGACTTCGGGGGCTTCGTCGGCAATCGGCACAGGGCGTTGCAACACGGCAGTTTCAACCGGATCATTCGGAACGGCAATCGTATTTTGTACCACAACACTTTCGATACGCGTAGTGGAGGCCGTGTTGAGGGGTTGTCCACCCAAATCCGTCAGACAGGATGAAAACATATCCAAATGATCCGACAAGTTTTGCAGCATGAAGCTCGAGGCGACACCAGGCATAGCGACATTCATCGCCCCTGCATCGGGTAACGTGTCAAAGAAACTGCGTTTCTTGCCCATCTGCACGACCAAAGTGTGCGGGCTTTCGGCAAAACCTGTGAAATCTTCGTCGAATTCATTGTCGACGCGAACAGTGACGCGATAGTTTTTTCCGGGACGCAACATGTCGATGCCGTAATTTAATCCTAATGTGCTGTAGCCGTCGGCGCGCTGACCGATCATCAATTTCGTGTCGTTGTCAAAACTGTTTTCCAACATGCAGAAAGAGCCGTCGCTTCCTTCTTTGGTAGAGTTGACTTGACGCGTAGCCCAAGCGGCTTGCTGTTGAGCTGGAGCTGGCGTGAAGCTTACAACGCGACGTTTGACCGCAGTCGCTTGTACCTGTTGTGGAAACGGTTTTTTGGCCGGATGTCCGACACTGGGGGTAACCGTATTCAAGCGCGAAGGAGCAGCAGCTTGTGGTAAGGGCGTAACAACGGCAATGGGTCGAGTGTCGGCAACGGTCATCGGCATGTCGTTTTGCACCGATAATGTTTGTGGCATTGCTGCAGGCATCATCGGCGGCAGTCTTGGGATCACGTCTTCGTTGATCGGAGCTTCATTTGCTTCGAAACGCGGCGGGTCCATTATTTGCGGCTCTTGTTTCGCCTGAGGCTGAGGCGTCGGTTGTTGATCAGGTATCATCGGCTTGATGATTTCCTGCTTGACGGGCTGCGCTTGCGGCAATGGAGCCGGCGGAGTGTAGGTTACAGGTTCAGCCGCAGGCACAGGCACAGGCACAGGCACAGGCGTTGCCACGCGCGAGATCGCACGCGATGGCGTAACAGGAGAATTGTCAAACAATAAATTTTGAATGTCGCGGTCCGTTGTCGACGAACGCATCGCAGCAACTGGCGTGCGTTCGATTTGTGGCGTCTTTATTTCGGTTTTAGGTTCGGCGGCTGCCATAATAGATTCAGGCGGCGCAATCCGTTGCGGCGGCATCATTGGTGCAACTTCCGGTGCAGCGATGATGCGAGGCGGTGCAATAATTGACGGTCGTGTTGCGGCTTGTTTTGCAATTGACTTAGGCGTGAAAACGGGTTGTTCTGCCACAGTTTCATCAAATGTCGAAGCTTGAACTTGGGATGGTTTTTCTGATGGCGTTTCGATGGTGTCTACGTCTGCTGCCTCGGCACGCGCT
>JANODM010000135.1:0-2359 GCA_031412695.1 Alphaproteobacteria bacterium | reverse complement strand
ATGTTGCGGTTCAGTTGTTTAGACGCAAAGGATTCATCGCCTGCCATGAACTGCATGCCTTGGTCCGGCGTATTGCTGAGATAATCGCGGCGAATGTTTTCCCAATGCTGTTTGAAAAACGCGTTCAAGGCTTTTTTGTCTTTCAAAATTGGGCCATCGCTAACGGGGCCTGCATCTTTCAAGCCATAGAGCATGACGTAAATGGTTTTGTCACGGTGATCGTCGCGATAGGAATAGTCGCGGCCTTGTTCAGGCTCCAGAAGAAGGTTCATCGACAGATCGTCTTCTTGAGGATCTGCGGCAATGGCTGGCAAAGGCGTGGCCGTCATGGCGACCATACTTATAAAAGCGATGGCACCCAGGCTTGCGGTTGATTTAAAATCAGCTTTACTTACCATAATAGTTAACGGACGGAAAAACACGTTATGTATAATAGTTAAAATCATTTCGGTTCTCCTAGGGTCAAAAAGAAAGCATTTTCTTCGAACCCTCCGTAAATATTGACATTTCGCGATTAAAACTATGTTAAATCAGAGGTTAATCAGCCTTGATTTGGCGCGCTGCAATGGTTAACAGGGATCGTATGTTGCAGTGCACACACCTGTTTATTCCCGACATGCACATGTCTGGAAATCATCCAAGCTTCTGATTTAATATGATTAAATTAAAAATAAGCCTAATTTAGGCTAAGATGTCCAACAATTCCTTATCCAGATCACGCTGGACGGAAATGACTTTCGCATTTGCGATATACGCATTTTTCGCGACTAAAACGCCGACGATCTCTTCTTCCAAGTTCACATTGGGATAAGCGACGACCCCTTCTTCATTCGCATCAACCGAGTCGGGATCGTATATGGATACCGAAGCCGGATCGCGCTCGACAAACGATGCGGCAACGCCGTTCTCTCTACTAATCGTTACAGGATCAATGGGGGCATAGGCTTTGCGTTCCCCCGGTTTTGGATCGACCCGACCTGTGACGCCTGCATTCGCGATATTCTGGGCGCGTGCACCAAGAATTGCGCTTTGGGCCGTTAATCCGCTGACTGCGATGGAATAAACTGACATCTTCTCAGTATGTCATAATAGTATTAAGAAACATTAAGGTTTTGGCTATTTTACGCTTTTGGAGCGGGTTCCAAAATCACAGGAACGTTGTCTTGTTCCAATGTAACGCCTTGAGCGGAAATTTTCGTGACCGTCGCTCCATCCGCCAATTTTTCACCCATGATAACGCGGTAGCGCGCGCGGGGATCGGCGGGATCGGGCGTGATGACGGCACTGCACACATCTGACAAACAGGTGACATTGGTCCAATACAGGGTGGCGCCTGCCACAGGGATGATCAATTCCGCACTTGGAAGTGGCGGCAATTCATTTGACGCCAATTCAGGAATGGCGGGGGGCTGATTATCCTGGCGTGCCATCAAATTAGGCTCGACCGAGTAATCAGGATAAAGATTTTTATATGCTTGGGCGCATGGAATATTCGCCGGTATTTGCAAACACAAGGTACGGTCGGGTTTGGGAATAAGCGGATCGCCGATACCGATATCGACGGCTGAGGCCACCATCGCATTGACGGCTTTTTCGCGTTCCAACATGCGTCTTAGAATCTGCAATTGATATTGCAACGCCAAGATCGCTTTGAGTTGCGGGTTTTTATCACCGAACGTTGCCGGCACGAAACTGCGGGCATCGCCAAAGGCTTGCGCATGCGCAGGTAAGGCGGAAGCCAACCCGAACCCAAGTAGAATAATCAGGAAAAACAGATGACGCATGTCTCTACTGTAAGATCAGGACTTTAAGAAGAGGTTACATATCGAGTTGAGAAGCGAGAATTATGGACAGGTGCCGTAATATTCAAAGCCGTCAGGAACGCCGTCCCGGGTGTCGGCGGCCAAGCCGACATTGATGATGGTACAACCATCTGCAACTAGACGGTCGACGACGATAGATCCGTTGGTAACTTGAACTGATCCGTTGATGACCATGCTGTTTTGAACATCGACGGTTCCCACCAACAAATCACCACCATTGGCATTCATCGTCCCGGCATTCACAGTGCTGGCAAACACTTCGTTTGCAGTCACATTACCGTTTATATTGATGTCTTCATCGACGGTGACGTCTCCACCTACTATTTCTAAATCGGTGCTATTGAATGAATTGGTGATAATCTCATCCGATTGGATGGAATCAGAATTCAGCGTGTCGACATTTAATGTGCCGCTACTCATTTGAACACTGCCTGCAAAGCTTGCATCGCCGGATACGTTCATTGCACCTGTGACATTTAATCCGGCACCGACAACGGTCGGCCCATTAAACGTCGACGTGCCGGTAACATTTGTCG
>JANODM010000134.1:0-3495 GCA_031412695.1 Alphaproteobacteria bacterium | reverse complement strand
GCGATCATTAAGCCGATGACGTGATCGTTTGGTAAATTCACGATCTTGCCGACTGCATCAAAATCGAAACCGTCCATCGGGCAAGAATCATAGCCCATGCCCTTCGCAGCCAGCATGATCGTTTGCGCCGCAATCCCCATCGAACGCATCGTCTCATCGCGTTGCGTTTGATCTTTACCGTCGTAATAACCGTGAATGGCAGGCACCATGAAATTCTGCACTTCTTCTGGAGCATTGCGCCAATAGCGTTTCGGATCTTTTTCCCACGCTTTCATGTCCGCGCACATGACGATCAGCAATGATGCATCGGTCGTTTGGGCTTGATTCCAGGCCGCTTCACGAATTTTTTGGCGTTGTGCGGGATCACGCACCAATAGAAAGCGCCAATGTTGAATGTTGAACGCCGTCGGTGACAACAATGCCGCTTCCATTAGCTTGGAAATTTCCGACTCCGATATCGTGTGATTTGCATCAAATGATTTGACCGAGCGACGCTCTTGAATTGCTTGAAAAAGATCCATTTTTTACTCTCTTGGATGGGACGTTGACGTCTTAACAATAGATTGTCCTTGGGCTTGGTAAAGTGTTTAAAATTATACTTGTTATGACATCTAAAAACGTCATTTTTGCCATTTTAATCATGTATTTAACCTGATTTTCCTTGACCCAATAGTTAAAAATTGGTTATATGGTCCGTCCGAGCGGGTCGGTTTTCTATAAGATGCGCATCAATCGGGCACCACCTACCAGACCTAGTCCATTTTACACCCTTACATCGACCCAGGAGTTTTCGGAATGCCAGAGATTTTGTTCAACGGTAATGCAGGTCGTCTTGAAGGTCGTTATACCCCTGCTCCGAATAAGAATCCGAATGCTCCGATTGCCGTTTTGTGTCATCCGCACCCGCTTCACGGCGGCACCATGTCCAACAAAGTCTTGTTCATGATGAACCAGGCTTTCGTAGCCAACGGTTTTGCGACGATGCGTTTCAATTTCCGCGGTGTCGGAAAATCTCAAGGCGAATACGATGCCGGCTCAGGCGAATTGGCTGATGCCGCCGCAGCACTTGATTGGATGCAAACAAATCATAAATCGCACGGCCCTATCTGGGTCGCAGGTTTTTCATTCGGTGCTTGGATCAGCATGCAATTGTTAATGCGCCGCCCCGAAATCGCAGGCTTCGTGTCCGTAGCCCCGCCATCGAACATGTTCGACTTTTCATTCTTGGCCCCTTGCCCATGCGGTGGGTTGGTCATTCATGGCGATAAAGACGGAATAGTACCTGAAAAATCCGTTGCCGATTTGGTCGGTAAATTGCGTCAACAACGCGGCAAATCGGCAATCGATTATCGCGTGATGCCCGAAGCAAACCATTTCTTCAAAGACCGCGAAGACGAAATGATTTCGCATTTGATGGATTACCTCAGCGTCACGCAAAACTATCGCATGGCCGCCGAGTAATTCTTTTTGAATATCTATCCTGATCTGAATCAATGGCACGCGGAGTTTACCGCGTTGCGCCGTGACCTTCATGCACACCCCGAAATCGGATTTGAAGAATTCCGCACCGGCGATCTGATCGCGGCCAAGCTTGCGGAAATAGGTGTTGATTCCATTGAACGTAACTGGGCGAAAACCGGAATTGTTGCAACGATTCACGGTAAAACCGGTGCCGCTAATGATCCTGACCGTGCGATCGCTTTGCGTACCGATATTGATGCCTTGCCGATTATCGAAGAAACAAACCTGCCTTATGCGTCGACCATCAACGGCAGAATGCATGCCTGCGGTCATGATGGTCATACGGCGATGTTGCTGATGGCTGCGAAATATTTAACCACGCACCGTAATTTCTCAGGTTCGGTTCATTTGATTTTCCAACCTGCCGAAGAAAACGGCGGCGGCGGGAATGTTATGGTTCAAGAAGGTTTCTTCGAAAAGTTTCCCGTCAAATCTGCTTGGGGCATGCATAATTGGCCCAGTATGCCATTCGGTATGATCGGCTTACGATCGGGGCCCATGATGGCGGCGTATGATCAATTTAAAATCACCGTGCACGGAAAAGGCGGCCATGCCGCCCGTCCGCATGTGACGTTGGATCCTATCGTGATCGGTGCGCAACTTGTTACAGCTCTGCAAACAATCGTCAGCCGTAACGTTAATCCTGTCAAAGAAGCCGTCGTCAGCGTGACGCAATTTCACGCAGGATTTACCAGCAACGTGATTGTCGAACGGGCTGAATTACAAGGAACGTTGCGCAGTTTCGATCCCGAAATTCGAAAACTTTTAGTACGCCGCGTTAACGAAGTCTGCGACGGTATTGCTAAAACGTTTAATGCAAAAATCGATTTGACGATGGAACATGGTTATCCTTCGACGATTAACACACCTGAAGAATCCACCTTAGCAAAAAATATTGCTTGTGAAATCTTAGGTGAAAGCAAAGTAGACGATACGATTGCGCCGTCTATGGGTGCAGAAGATTTCTCTTATTTTCTGCAAAAAGTCCCGGGGTGCTATATACGTTTGGGTACAGGAAAAACGGATTCAGACCCAGATTTACATCATCCGAAATTCAATTTTAATGATGAGGCCTTGCCGATCGGCGCCATGTATTGGGTCAAATTGGTTGAAAAAAATCTGCATGTTTAAGAAATCATGCGGCCGACTTTTTCACCGCCCACTAGATGCAAATGCAAATGCGGGACTTCTTGTCCGCCATGCGCGCCACAATTGATGATAATGCGATAGCCTGATTCTTTGATCCCTTTTACGGCGGCGACTTTGGGCACGGCGCGGATCAACGCAACGATTTCGGCGTCTTTTGCGTCTTCGCCCAGCGTTGAAATATCCGTATAAGGCGATTTAGGGATTATCAACGTATGTACTTTGCGTTGCGGCTGAATATCATCAAACGCCAAAACATGATCATCTTCATAGACTTTTTTGCACGGGATATCACCGCGTAAAATTTTAGCAAAAATATTATGTTGATCGTAAGACATTTTATCCCCTATTGCTGAGCGGGCGGAATATAGTCCAAACGAGCGCGCCAATAAGCGTTCGGAAACGGCTCATACTTTTTCAAGGATTGTTCAATAATCCCGCCGCTGATTAGTTGTGTCGTCGCCGTTTCTATCCAATGCTTCAGTTGCGGTTCATCTTGATTGATCCAAATACTTGCACCATACAATGTAACAGGAAATTCTGATGGTACCTCACGAATCTTACCAAGATTGCTTTTCATATATTGATTAGCCGTAACAGAATCGGTCAATGTTGCGTCAGCTTTACGAGTAGCAACATTCGTCAACATTTGAGAAGGATCCGTCAATTGAGGTAATTGCAAGAATTGCGCTTTGGCAAAAAATTGGCGCGCTGCTAGTTCACCACCCTCACCATCAATCACGGCGATTTTGACTTTTTCATCGTTTAACTTGGTAGCGTCGCCGTCGAAACGCGTATCGCCTTCTTGAACATAGGCTAATAAAGGCT
>JANODM010000133.1:0-9155 GCA_031412695.1 Alphaproteobacteria bacterium | reverse complement strand
GGCCGCTACTTTGATTGCGTTGGCGAAACCTTTTTTATCCATGCTGCCGTGACTTTTCACGCATACGCCGCCTAGACCCAAAAACATCGCACCGTTGAATAAACGCGGATCGCTGCGCATACGCAATTTCGCCAAAGCAGGCCACGCTAAAATCAGAACGATTTTCATCAGCCACGACTCAGCAGCAAGGTTTTTGAGGACGCCTTTGATGTAATGTGCAGTGCCTTCGGCTGTTTTCAATAAGACATTGCCTGTAAAACCATCGGTAACGGCGACATCCACTGTACCTTTGCCGATATCGTTGCCTTCGATCGATCCGACGAATTTTCCAGGTAGATGTGCAGCGCGTAACAACGGCATCGTTTTACGAACCAACTCGCTACCTTTTTGTTCTTCTTCACCGACATTGATCAAGCCGATGGTCGGATGCGCGATTTCTAAAACGGCATTCGCGTATACAGCACCCATCAACGCAAACTGAACCAAATTTTCCGGTGTGCAATCGGCATTCGCGCCAAGATCCAAAACAACTGTTTGTCCGCGCAAGGTCGGCATTGGTGTTGCAATTGCAGGACGATCGATGCCTGGAATCATTTTAAGATGTTTACGCGCCAATACCATCATCGCACCGGTGTTGCCGCCCGAGACGACGCAATCGGCTTGGCCTTCGGCGACGGATTCAATGGCTTTCCACAGGCTGGTTTCTTGGCCTGACCGTAAAACGGTCGTCGGCTTGGCGTCATTGCTGACAATGTCTTTTGTATGAATGATGCGGCTGACGGCGGTCAAGGCTGGATGCGCATGCAGCAACGGCTCGATCTGTTGCTGATCGCCAAAAAATAAAAACTTGAGAGAGCCGACATCGGACAGAGCGCTGAATGCGCCTTCAATGACGGAATGAGGCGCATGATCACCGCCCATCGCATCAAGCGCAATGGTTAGAGGACGCGACATCCTTGCCTCAATTCTTCGTGAAAATTAGGCCGCACTGTCGGCGGTTGTCATGACTCGGCGACCGCGGTACATGCCGGTCTTGAGATCGACATGATGGGGACGCGTGTATTCGCCTGTCGTCTTATCTTCGCGATAAGTCGGGGCGCTTAGAGCATCGTGCGAGCGGCGCATGCCGCGACGCGATTTCGATTTTTTCTGCTTTGGAACGGCCATAGTGGACCTCCACACCTTTTCTCTTGGTTTTGCTACCAGGGCATATAAATTAAGTCTCAGGGGTTTAGCAGAGTATTCGGCGGCTTTGCAAGGGAAAATTTGATCAAAACCGCTCTTTTTAGCCTATTTTTCCTTTAACGCTTTAAGGACGTCAAACGGCGTGTGCGTGCCCATTTCGGCAACATGTTCAATATGTTCATAAAGCGGGGCATCGGACCGCGGATACGGGTTAAGGGCCAAAGCAACCCATTGGGCCACGATTTCGCCGATATCGATGGTGTCGCCTCGGATCAACTCGACAGGTTTGTCAGAATCGTCATCTGCGGCCTCCTCTTCGGTGGCCAATAACGCAGGGTCAGTCGTTAAGACGTCGCTGAAAGTGTCTTCGATAGTTTCTTTTACGGGTGCCAAGGTGACACTGCACGCTTGGACCACATGGGCACCGATTTCGCCGTCAATTCGAATAAGGCCCGGCGCGTGTCCACGGCGGATCGTCATGGACGCATCCAAATCTTCTACATCGAGAATATCAAAACGCTTGGCTAGCATTTGGCATTCTTCGGGCGTTGCTTTGATCTTAAGGGCTACATGGTCGTTTTCCATGACAGCGCGTAATTCGACAATGCGAGATAACTCGGTTATTTTCGTGGTCATGATGATCTATTCCTCCATAGGGGGAACAAGATTCAACAACTGATCAGGCTCGGCGATGAATTCAGCGGTATCCGTACCTGATAAATATTGCCAAGCAATACGTGCCCATTCGGCCATGCTGCCTGACGGAACGTTCAATTCACCGCTGTATAAGTTTTTCGTTATGACGGCGGCCAAAGATGCAGTGTCTTGTTGATCTAACGCTTCGTAATATCCTGCGGCGCGGCCATAGAATGCCGCCAACATTTTTTTCATGTGTTTTGGCACACCAAGGTCGCCGACACCCGCTTCACGCAAGCCCAATTCGATATCCTTAAAAGCCAAATCAAAAAGCGCTTGGGCCATTTCAGGTTCGTTTTGTTGAATACGGAATAACACCAGGCTAAGCATCAGACACAGTAAATCATAACGGCCATCGGTCGTATCAGGCACGGCAAAGCGCGTGTAGAACGTCGGATGACGCGCCAAAGAGCCCACAGTCCCGTACAAGCGATTAACGACAGCAGGATCGGCTTTTTTAGTGCTCGAGCGTTTTGCGTTGGCATTCAGCATATTTAGGGTCCCGTTCGTCGTTTACGGCCTTGGCCTGGCCTTGGTTTTTGTTTATATCTGTTGGACAAAGATAATATAGGAAAGCGCGAAGCCATGGCAAGAAAATTCTCCTTAATCTTGAGTATTCTAGCGGTCTCAAGCGGTATCGCCATCTCATCCTGCGCGCCGATGATGGCCACGCGTGGCAATTATCTGGACGAAGACCGTATGAAAAAGCTGCAAGTCGGCGTCAACTCCAAAGCAGAAGTTGAAAAAACATTAGGCACCCCGACCACCACAGACCCGTTTGACACGAACACATGGTATTATATCGGCGAAAAAACAGCGGCCAAAGCTTTCTTTCGTCCCAAAGTAGAATCGCGCAAAATCGTCGTTGTGTATTTCGATGAACAAGGCTTGCTGAAAAATGCGCAGCAGGTCGACGAAAAAGCCGGTAAATCAGTTGAAACCGTCAAAAAATCAACCCCTGCTCCGGGCAGGGAAATGAATGCGTTCGAACAGTTCCTCAGCAATTTGGGCAAATTCAACCAAGGCGGCACTGGCGGCAAACTGCCGGGTCAATAAAAAATGACGTCTGCGGCTATTCATGTTTCGGCTTTGACAAAGATGTTTCATGGTGCGACGACGCCTGCTGTCGATCATCTGAATTTCGATATATCTAAAAATTGCATCGTCGGTTTACTGGGCGGCAATGGTGCAGGTAAAACCACGACGTTATCGATGTTGGTCGGCGTGTTGCTGCCGACTTCAGGTGCAATCCGCATCTTGGATGTCGATATGTTGAAAGATCGCCACACAGCGTTGGCACGCATGAATTTTTCATCGCCCTATGTTGATCTACCGCAACGTTTATCCGTGCGTGAAAACCTGACAATTTTTTCGCATTTATACAACGTCAAAAATTGGAAATCCCAGATGATCGATTTGGCCGAAGGGTTGGAATTGATCAAATTCCTGGACAGACCTTATGGCAGCCTATCCGCCGGTCAGAAAACGCGCGTGTTATTGGCGAAATCATTGATCAACAAACCGGATGTGTTGTTGTTGGACGAACCGACGGCATCGTTGGATCCCGACACGGCTGATTGGATCCGTTCGTATTTGATGCACTATCAAAAAGAATCTGGGGCCACGATTTTAATGGCGTCACATAACATGCAAGAAGTGGAACGCATGTGCAGCGATGTCATCATGATGCGAACGGGGAAAATCGCTGATCGCGGCGCACCCCAAGCCTTATTGGCAAAATATGGACGCGACGATTTAGAAGAGGTTTTCCTTCACATCGCCCGCGAAGGGGTTGACGCATGACAGGTTCAGCCAAACGCATTTACGCGATGATTCTGCGTCAAGTTTATTTGACACGCCGTTCGCCGCCGCGATTGATCAGTTATTGTTTTTGGCCGACGATGGATATGATCGTCTGGGGATTTTTAAATCAATATTTATACCAGAACAAAGCGTTTGTCGGATTTTCGATGTCATTGTTACTGGGAACGCGTTTGCTCTACAGTCTGTCGGAACGGTCGCATGTCCAAATCATGTGGGGATTTTTAGAAGATGTATGGGCACGTAATCTAGGTAATATGCTGATCAGCCCATTGCGTCCGATTGAACTCATCGTCGGCGTTATCCTTAACGGTTTTCTCTCTGCTGCTGTTGGCATGTCGTGCGCGTATCTGGCTGCGTATTTTATATTCGACTATACGATTTTCAAACTAGGTGTCGCCGTATTGCCGATGCTGATTATTCTGATCATCAACAGCTGGTGGATCGGATTGACGTTGATCACGCTTATCTTGCGTTACGGCCCCAGCGGTGAGCATTTCGGTTGGATGGCGGGTTTTGTCATCGTGCCGTTGATTGCGGTTTTCTACCCTGTCAGTGCTTTGCCAGAGTGGTTGCAGTATATTTCCTGGTCGTTGCCGCCCACCTATGTATTCGAGTCCTTGCGTGAGTTGATCGCAACGCAAACGCTGAATATGCATTACATGATGGTCGGCTTTGTTCTCAGCCTGGTTTTCCTTGCCACCAGCGTCGTCAATTTCCTGTACCAATTAAAGAAAGCCAGACAACGAGGCGGGCTTTTTTCAAGTTCGGAATAAACGGATGATCGCCGCTTAATAGGTTTGTTGCGCGATGTTTTGGAACAACAGATCTTTGATCTGGACATCGCTCTTGTCTTTCATTACGTATTGCGCGGATTTCATCAGACGCGATTTGTTACGGTCGATGTCCAACGCGCCGTCTTCTTTGACCAGGCGGTTGCCTTCCAAATTGCCATACAAAGCGCGGATAAATGCATCCCGCAGTTTCGGCATGTTATGGGTAACTGAATCTTGGGTTTTTTGATCTTTGACTTCGGCCATCATACTGAGGGCGATGACACCTGTGCTGCCGTTCTTTTTGATGACGGGCACGACGATGCTTTTGAAATCGACATACATGGGACCCTCTTTAGCTTTATCGGCACCGCCTTCTTTAGCAAAGGCAGGTCCGGCGGGCATAGTGAGGGTAATGGCAAACAGCGCAACAAGCGCCAAACGTGCCGTGGTACGGATCATCGGATTCTCCCTATTCGATCTTCTTAGCTTATGCAAAAAAGATGGAGGAAGTATTAATATTATGGGAATGTCTTATGAGTAAATATTATGGGCGTATAGTTTTGCCCAAATAGTCTAAAACCGCATTGACCAAGCCAGGCTCGCGACCTTCATAAAATGATTTAGCAACTTCGACATAACAGCTTAAGATTAAAGCTTTATCCGTCTCGACTTGAGAAAATAGTTCTTCAGCGCCGCATAAAAGCATGGATTGTATCAATTGTTCTTGCTTATCAAGGGCTTTTCCGGACTCTTCCATCGCTTTTTGGATCATTTCAGTCAATAATGCATGCCGTTCCGTAACACCTGTTACGATGGCCCTCAAAAGTTCTGTATCCGCGGCAACAAAGACGTCCCCGTCCTCTTCCATCCCAAGGCGATTATTAACGTAATCACCCAAAACCTGCTCGGCGTTCATGCCGTTTTGGCGCATTTGATAAATGCATTGAACCGCAGCCAGGCGCGCAGCATTGCGGCGGGCTTTGGCCGATCCCTTGATCTGGCGTTTGATCGCCACAACGGTGTTTTTCTTCTTTTTAGTGGTCATGTCGCCCGAATTGCTTCTTCAATGCGACCATTCTTAGCGCGGCCACGGCGGCGTGACCACCATAATCTTTGCGGGTCATATCCGCCCGCTCCTCGGCCTGCTCGTAATTTTCACAGGTCAGCACCCCGAAACCCAAAGCCAATTGGTGCATAACGGCTTGATCTTGGAACTTGTGCGCGATCGCGTCACAGATCAAATCATAATGGGACGTGGCACCTCGAATGACGCAGCCCAAGACGATATAGCCCGCATATTTGCCGGACGCATGCGCCATTTCCAACGCTGCGGGTAATTCATACGACCCCGGCACGGTAACAATTTCGAAGGTTGCACCCTCTTTGACCAAAGCGCGCTCAACACCCGCCAGCAACGCGTCGTTGATCGGTTCGTAATAGCGGGCCTCAAGGACGGCGAAATGCATTTCAAATTCCTTTGACAGCAAGAATACGTGCCACATAACGCGCCAGCATATCGATCTCGATATGGACATGTTGCCCCACCGCTAAATCGCCCCAGGACGTAACGGTCCAGGTGTGCGGAATAATCATCAGATGAATGATATCGTTTTCAACCGCATTGACCGTCAACGAAATGCCATCCAAGGCAATCGATCCTTTGGGGGCTGCAAATTGTTTTAATTCATCAGGCAGTTTTACCGTCACATGATGGCTGTTGCCGACTTGTTTGATCGATGTCACCTGCCCCAGGCCGTCGACATGGCCGAATACCAAATGCCCGCCCAACTCATCGCCCATTTTCAAGGAGAGTTCCAAATTAACTTTGCTGCCCGTTTTCCAATCACGCAGTGCGGTTTTGTTTAATGTCTCGTGCGACGCTTGGATCAAAAACGAATGTGTATCTTTTTCAACGACCGTCAGACAAACGCCCGAACACGAAATCGACGCGCCGATGGGCACGTTCGTCAAATCATGTTTGGTATCGATGCGAATTTTCCAATCGCCGCTTGTATCGATAGATCGGACGATGCCGATATCGGTGATGATCCCTGTGAACATTATTTATCTTTTTCTTCTTTTTTGATACGGTTCTGCAGGTCTTTGACAAAATCGGTAAAGTCGCCCGTATCGCGGAAATCGCGATACACGCTGGCGTAACGAACATAGCCGACCTTGTCCAAGCTGTACAACGCATCCATTGCCGCTTTGCCGATTGTGCCTGATGTGATTTCGGTTTCACCCGCCAATTCCAACTGACGGATGATGGTGTTGACCATGCGGTCCAATTTTTCTTCATCGACGGGACGTTTGCGCAAGGCCAAAATCATCGACCGATACAATTTGTCTCGGCTGAACAATTCCGTTTCGCCGTTTGATTTTTTGACGATCAATTCGCGTAACTGTACGCGTTCATAGGACGTAAAACGCGCTTCACAGCTTGGGCAATTGCGGCGGCGACGAATGGACGCGCCATCCTCGGCAGGACGTGAGTCCTTGACCTGAGTTTCAACGTAACCGCAAAACGGACAGCGCATCGCCCTAGCTCAACGCGTAAGGGGTCGGATAGATCGGGTATTGATCACACAAAGCATGAACGCGCGCGCGATACGTCGCTTTGATCGCATCGGTCAGCGGAGCTTTTTGCATTTCCTTGAGGTACCCGCCGATGATCTTGGCGACTTCGGTGAAATCAGCCTCATCAAAACCGCGCGTCGTCGGTGCGGGCGAACCCAAACGAATACCCGATGTCACCATCGGTTTTTCCGTATCGAACGGCACGCCGTTTTTGTTGCAGGTAATCCCGATTTCATCCAACGCATCGGACACCGCGTTTCCTTTGAGACCTAAAGGACGTAAATCGACCAACACCATATGGCTGTCGGTGCCGCCCGAGACTATTCCCAACCCTTCAGCAGCCAAGCCTGAAGCCAAGGCGCGCGCATTGTTCAATACGGCTGTGGCGTAGTCTTTGAATTCAGGTTGCAACGCCTCGCCGAATGCGACAGCTTTTGCGGCGATTACATGCATCAACGGGCCGCCTTGAATGCCGGGGAAAATGGCGGAATTGAATTTTTTGCCTAACTCGGCATCGTTTGACAAAATCAAACCACCGCGAGGACCGCGCAAGGTTTTATGCGTCGTCGTCGTGGCAACATGCGCGTGCGGAAAAGGTGACGGATATACGCCGCCGACGATAAGGCCCGAGTAATGCGCGACATCCGCGAACAAATAAGCGCCGACTTTGTCGGCAATTTCGCGGAAACGTTTGAAATCGATCACGCGCGGATACGCACTTGCACCCGCGATAATCATTTTCGGTTTATGTTCCAACGCTAATGTTTCAACCTGATCGTAATCGATCAAATGCGTGTCTTCGGTCACACCATAGGAAATCGCGTTGAACCATTTGCCCGATTGGTTCGGGGCTGCGCCATGCGTTAAATGACCGCCTGCCGCCATGCCCATGCCCAAAATCGTATCGCCGGGTTGCAGCAACGCCATCATCACGGCTTGGTTCGCTTGAGAGCCCGAGTTCGGCTGCACGTTGGCATACGAACACGCAAACATCTTGCAGGCGCGCTCGATCGCCAGATTTTCGGCGATGTCGACAAATTCGCATCCGCCGTAATAGCGTTTGCCCGGATAACCTTCGGCGTATTTATTGGTCAGGACCGACCCTTGTGCAGCCATCACGGCATTCGACACCAGGTTTTCCGACGCGATCATTTCGATGTGGTAATGCTGACGGTCATATTCGCGTTTGATCGCGTCAAAGATTGCGGGGTCCGCCGCCGCCAGGCTTTGGGTGAAAAACGGGGAGGTTTCAGATGTGGGGGTATTCTTTTTAACGGCCATGGTCATCCACGCCTCCTTATATTCGATGAACGGAATGCCGAAAGATTAGCCGCAATTCCCCATCTTATCAATCATCTCCTTGCGGGTCTGATAGCGGTCGCCCAGGAACGAAGTACTTGCAAAAGCTTCTAAAATATCCTCGGCCAGGATATTACCTGTCACGCGTCCGCCTAAATTCAAAATATTGGCATCGTTATGGGATCGTGCCAATCGAGCGATTGTTACGTCACTACAAAGCGCGCTGTGAATACCTTGATAACGGTTAGCGGCAATCGCCGTGCCCATCCCCGTCCCGCAGATCATGATACCCCATGCAATTTCTTTGTTCAAAATAAGCTGTACCATTTCTTCGACGAAAATGGGGTAATGCACGCGGTCTGTGCTGGAGGCACCCAATTCTTTGAAATTGGTGATGCCTTTGTTCTTCATATATCCAATCAAATGAGTTTTAAGATCGTATCCACCATGATCAGAAGATATGGCAAAAGGTTGGGAAAATAGGTTGAACATGGCGATGCCTTTTGAAGGTCAGAAAACTCAGCGATAGTTTTATTTTAAGCGATTTAAATGACGTTGGGAAGGATGCAATTAATCCACTCACTATCCCAGTCATCCCCGCGAAGGCGGGGATCCACGCGATGATTTCAAGTCTAATCCTGCATGGTCGGAGGAGATGATGATTTTGGTCATGATTGTAAATATAGGCAATTTATGCCATCATGCAAATAGCATGAATCAAAAAACTGAAAAAGATATCATAAAGGAAAATGAAAGCTCACTACTTGAAGCAAAACAGTTAGTTCAACGCACAACTGCTTC
>JANODM010000132.1:0-6256 GCA_031412695.1 Alphaproteobacteria bacterium | reverse complement strand
TGATTAATAACCCGTGCAGAGGGTAATTACCACAGCTCGATCGGGAAATTCGGTGTGTCCATTCCGTTATAACGTGCTTGGAATTCGCGTAGCGCAATCGAGAAACGTTCCAACGCGTCCTGCGGTTCGGTATCGACAGCCGGTCGCAACAGTAGAAGAGTGTATTCAGATGTCTCAGTATGTCCCAAAAAATCGCTCAGGCGATGTAATTTACCTAAATAGTTTTCCACCTCGCCCAACATCTGCATTGCTTTGGCTTCGCCGTGACGCTGGGAAATAAAATCCAAATTCTCGAGACGGATAATAAGTAAAAACCCTTGTTCGCCGTAACGACAGGCACGGTCCAAAGCGGACAACACCAGCTTGCAGAATGTCCGTTTACCGAAAACGAACTCGCTGACGGATTTAACTTCAGAGGTACGGGTCAAACGGTTCATGTAATCCGTCAGACGTTTGGCGTTGGCAACTTTGTCGACCACCTCTTTCCAATCGAACGGCTTGGCGATAGCGTCGTTAAGGCCGCAGCGCACGACCTCAACGGGATCGATGTCGTGACCTAATTGAATAAGATAGGGATAATCGACTCGCTGCTCCCACCGTAACGGCAGGGTAACTTGACGCGCCGACGGCAATGGGGCCGGGTCAAAGGCAACGATATCAAAAGGCTGTTGTTCAAAAAGCTCAAAAGCGGCTTTGCGCACAGGCTCAACCGTCACTTGATGTCCTTCGGACTCAAGGCGGTTCTGCAACAATTGCGAAGCAAGACGGTCGCGGTCGACAATAAGAATTTTCATGGCTTATAAGTTTAACCGTGAAAGTCTTATGAGCGTATTAATGAAGCCGTTAATAAAGATCGCTATTCAGCGCGGCTTCCAACCCCAGAAACGCGACCAACGGATGGGTAATCACATAAGTCGGAACGGCGGCCATGAAATTCTCGAAACGGCCTTTGGCTTTAAAGCGGCTGGAGAATGGTGAGCGCTTAAAAAACGGCAAGATCTGCGGGACGATCCCGCCGGCGATATACACCCCTGCGCGTGCGCCCAACGTCAATACCAAATTCCCTGCAACCGTCCCTAACATGGCACAAAATACCGTCAATGCTTCGACCGCAATATTATCCGTCCCCGCCAAAGCGGCTTTGGTGATGTCCTCAGGCTTGTTCAAGCGGATCTCTTGTTTATCCAACGTTGCAATCGCACGATATAAATTGACGATGCCCGTGCCGCATAACACGCGTTCCGCCGAGACATGCCCGAACCATTCACGCAAAACATGCAAGATCGCCGCTTCGCGATCCGTATAGGGTGACATCGTGACATGACCGCCCTCACCAGACAAAGGCACATAGCCGCCGTGATGGTTTGGAATTAGTCCTGATACGCCAAGCCCTGTGCCTGCGCCTAAAATCGCATAGGGAAACGTTGGATTAGGGCGTCCCGCCTCGCCGACCAAGACGCGGTCTTCTTCGGACAAAGCGGTGACGGATAACGCAACAGCGGTGAAATCATTGACGACGACGAAACGGTCTAGACCCAATTCCTGTTGCACCGCATTTTTCGAAAACGACCATGGATGGTTGGTCATACGAATATGATCGGATGTCACAGGCCCCGCAATTCCCAAAGCCGCACGTCTTACATCGCTTTGTTCCAATCCTGCATGGGTTAAAAACGCGCGATACGCTTCTTGGAAACTGGGAAACGCATCGCATTTGAACACTTTGGTTTTATCGGCCTGTGTCTTACCTTGAATTTCACCGTGAATTCCAAAGCGCGCATTGGTTGCGCCGATATCCGCTAAAACGTCGATCATGATTCCCGCTCAACCTTTGAAAAATGCGTAACGTGTCATGACGTTTATGCCTTCAAAGCGCAGACACGGCAAGATGTTTTGCGATAAAACTCTTGTGCAGACGCGTATAAAATGTTAGCCGTGAGGAAGTTCTTTTTTGCGAGGCCAGGCCATGATTTTTCGTCGTTCCAATGATCCCGCCCCCATCCAACGTAAAACGCCCCAGACGACTGCGACGGAACAACGCCGCGAACCGGTGGTCACGCCCCGCGCTCTGAATAATAATACACTTTCTCAAACCGGCCCTGTGTCGCCGCATACCGTGGCCCAACAACGCCGCACGACGACATCCGCAACGCCTGCGTCCTCTTTTTCAGGCAAGGATCAATCGCGCAAATTGACAGTCGGACGCGATATTTCATTAAATGGCGAAATTGGGGCATGCGATCACTTGGTCGTCGAAGGCACAGTGCGCGCAACGGTCAAAGGCGGCAAGATGCTGGAAATTTCAGAAACCGGCACCTTCACCGGTATGGTCGATATCGACAACGCAGATATTGCCGGACGTTTCGAAGGCGATTTGATCGTACGCGGAAAATTGACCATCCGTCCAACCGCGCATGTCACGGGTCATTTGCACTATGACCGTTTGCAAGTCGACACTGGAGCCACCATCAACGCGCAACTCAATGCATTGGAACCGATTGCGCAACAGGAATACACATCTGAACACGATGCCGCGCCTGTTACGCCCGTTGGATCACAAGAAGAAGCACCGCGTTTATTTAGCCTGGCATCAATCAATGACGAGCCAGGTTTTTTACGCGCTAACGCAAACTAAAATTCCGACATCAAAATTCTTTGTGCGGATATAAACATACATCCACAAGAATGCATTTCGCGCATTCCGGTTTACGTGCTTTGCAAATATAACGCCCATGCAAGATCAGCCAGATATGCGCATGCAATTTATAACGCTTGGGGATAATGTTTTCCAAACCCTCTTCTACCTGATCAGGCGTTTTGCCGTAACTGAGACCAAGGCGATTACTGACGCGGAAAATATGCGTATCGACCGCAATGGTCGGCTGGCGAAACACTTCGTTCAACACGACATTCGCCGTCTTGCGGCCCACACCCGGCAACGTCACTAATTCGTCACGGGTTTGTGGTACGACGCCGCCAAATTCATCGAGCAATTTCCGCGACAATAAAATCACGTTTTTCGCTTTGGCATTATGAAGCCCGATCGTTTTGATAAAGTTTTTTAATGCCTCTTCCCCCAAATCAAGCATTTTCTGCGGCGTATCGGCAATCTCGAACAATGCCGCCGTCGCTTTGTTGACAGCGATATCGGTTGCTTGTGCGGACAAGGCGACCGCTACCAGCAAGGTATACGGGTTTTTATAATCCAACTCCGTCCGAGGCTCGGGATTTTGCTTTTTTAAACGTTTGAAAATCTGTATAACGGAGTCGGCGTCCAGCAATTTTTGTTTCGTTTTTTTAGTCGGTTTGACAATAAGGTTCTTTTTCATGGCTTCGAGTTTTCCAAAATTAAAGCGTCTCAGCAAGCCTGCTTCTCCGACATTGTTCGGTGTCGCGGCCAGTTCTTTGGGTAATGTCCTAATTGCTTGGCAAGATGATACAGTCGTGCGCGTCTATATCCTGCCTGCAGGCGGCGAAGACTATATCGCGGAACTTTTTCAGGATTGGCAATGGCCCGCATCATTGAAACGCCAGGACAAAACGGCACAACAATTGATCAATGACCGCCTATTTTCCAACGGCACGTGGACGGGTGAATTCCCGGATGATTTGACCTTGGGGTTTTACGGCACGGATTTTCAATGGACCGCCATGAACGCGATCCTCAAGGTGCGATCAGGCAAGACCGTTTCCTATAACGATGTGGCCCTGGCCGCCAAGGCCCCCAAAGCCGCCCGCGCCGTAGGATCCGTCTGCGCCAAAAACCCGTTGCCGCTGGTGGTGCCCTGCCATCGCATTTTAGCAACTCAAGGGGGTTTGGGCGGGTACGGCTATGGATTGGCGATGAAACGCCAACTGCTTGAATGGGAAGCGAAATAATCGCTAATACCGGTAAATATATACAATTTTATTCAAATCCTTCATAAACCCTTTATGAACCCCATGCTATTATAGTGGTTGCAAAGAGGTGCGTGATGCGCGGCAACAGCCTGTTCGGAACATTATCCGGCGGCCCCCCAGCGACCGATGGACGTCAACACGAACAGGGATATCTGTTGGTGTTTTCAGGCGTGATGATCATCGTCTTGGTCGCGATGCTGTCATCCTATTCGTTTGTTTTAAAACGCGACAACAGCTACAAGGCGAATTTTGCAGCCGGCCAACGTTTTGCGGAACTGGCTTCGGCAGCGCATTATTACGCGCAACAAGTCGTGTATGACAACGCAAGCAGCGTAACGGGAAATTGCAATCTGGTTACGGATATGAATTTACCGGGCGGAGCCGCTTTGCCCGCTTTGGTCGGCACCACCATGACCGTTGAAATTTGTGGGGCTGATGCGGCCCCCGTTCATACCATCGTCAATGCCAATGTCAAAGCTGCTTCGGCCTATGCCGTGTTGCGTATTCGTAGCAACGCAGATCGCGCACCATCTGATACGATTGCGTTTCTGGCGGGTGCCGCATCAAACGGGATGGATCGCGTCGGAATTTACGGCACGAATGCCGGCGGTGATTGCGATGGTGTCGTAAACGGTGCCGTGATGAGCTGGGGGCCTGATCAATCAGCCTGCCTCACGAATGGCTTGATCACAAGTTTGGGAATTAACGTCGGAACTTTATTGCCGGGCGATGTCATTGTGCCGGTTTGGGAAACAGCTTTGTCGCAAAATGATACGCGTCTGATTTACCGTCACAAGCAACCCGAACGTCCCGATACGAATACGATGATGACGGATTTATCGTTTGATAATTCTGCCTTGCCTGCAGGGCCGGTTGTATGCGGCGATCTTAACACGCATTGTTTACAAAATGTCGCCGATCTCGATACGCAAAATTTAAATGTCGCCGTCATCGGGGCTGCGGATACGCTTACTAATTTTCAAGACGGCCTCGTCGCGCGCGCAGGTACCACCACCAACTTGCAACAGGCCGATATGCTGGGATCCGTCAATGTCTATGATCAAAACGGGGCAGCCACCGTCATGAACGTTGCGGGACTTGTCGACCTTAGTGCAGACGGCACGCCGAATACAATCAGTGTATCAGATACGATTAACGCCACAGGAGTAGACGTAATTGCCGCCAATCCAATTCAAACAAATCTGATTGGTGCCCAAGTCGGAGACCCGCGTCCTCCTAGAACCGACATCAGTCTTATCGGTGTTAATCCCAAAGCGGTATTCGATGACATCAACCCGGTTACAACTATTGAAAACGTGACCATCAACAATGCGACCGGTCGCTTCAATGTCCTGGGCAGTATCGGAGCAGCCGGTGGTACGCAAACATTTACCAATATACCGGGTAGTCCGATGGATATTTATGCTGCGTCTATCAACGTTGTTAACCCGACAAGCCGTATCGTAAGCAGTTCAAACTGGAGCGTAGGATCAATTGATCAATTCGGTAATACGCCAACAAATAATCTGACCGTTGATGATTTCAGGGTCAATCAGGATTGCATCGGACGCGCCTGTCCGAATGCCGTCAATCAAGCCCCTGGCGGAGGATTCTAATGACATCCTGCAACACTGCATCACTTGATCAAAACAAAAAAAACGAACAGGGTTTCACGTTGTTGGAATTGCTGTTGGTCGTCGGCGTGTCGGCATTTATTTTTGTCGGTATCGCAACTATCACCCAAAGTTGGGTCAACAGCGAAGTTGCCACGGGCGGTGGACAACATTTGCAACGTGTCGCCAATTTATCCAATCAATTCCTGGCGGGAAATTTGACAGCAGGATTACCGAATGAGGATGATATTATCGCGTCGGCAAACGTTTTGTGGAATCCGCTCAAAGCCAGTTTGCAACAAGAAGGCTTATTGCCGGGTGGAATTTTGCGCAGTCCGTTGGCCAGCGATATGCGGATCAGTTTCCGAACGGACACCACCGATCCCACCAATCCGATTTACCGTATGGCGATTTATACCGTGACACCGATCACGAATAAAAAAATATCCGAAGCAGCCCGCCAAGCCGGAAATTTGGGCGGCACCGTCACGCAATTTATGGGCCCGGGCCAGGCGATCGGTGCATTCGCCCAATACACGATTCCGCTGACAGACCTGGCTCCTAGTCCGTTGGCCTGCACGCCGACCGCCGCCGAAGGCTGCTTAATTGCCGTCATTGTCCATAGTGATGCGACATTAAACCGATCGTTTTTATATCGCCAAGATGTCGGCGATCCGCAATTGAATACGATGACGACGGATTTGTTAATGAACAACAACGATGTTACGGGTGCCGCCGGCGTG
>JANODM010000131.1:0-2530 GCA_031412695.1 Alphaproteobacteria bacterium | reverse complement strand
AAAAGGGCGTATTTCAGAATATGGGCCCGGCTAAACATAGGCGCAACAAGGCTATCGGGGGACTGCTCGAACATGGACATGCTTTCTGTTGGCCTAAGATTAGCCACGAATCCTATCCACCACTATAACAAAAAATTAGGTAAAATTCTAATCAATTTTTAACGAAATCGGATATTTTTAAGCATTGTGTGACGATTACTTGCTAATCTTACAAGTCCAACCCCTTATTGGTTAATTTGAATGACAATTACAACGATCGCTTTTGACGGGGACGACACCCTGTGGCACCACGACAATTATTTCCGCGAAGCTACCCAAGAATTTCATAATTATATGAATAGCTTAGGGTCGTTTCCCGACGCCCTGGCCCAACTGGATACCAAGCATATCCAGGATATCGCCCAATGGGGTTATGGTGTGATGGGCCTTACCCTCAGCATGATCGAGCTTTCCGTGCAGATGACGAGCGGCAAAATCACAGGCGATCAAATTCAAGTCATTTTCGACATAGGACGCAAAGCGCATCAGCACCCAGTTATTTTATTAGACCATGTCGCCGAAACGATCGGAGCGTTGCATGATCGCTATCAACTTTTATTGATAACGAAAGGCGATTTAATCGCTCAGGAAATGAAAGTTCACAAATCAGGTCTAGCAGAGTTTTTCGACGGCATCGAAATCGTATCGGAAAAAGATGTGCCAACCTATGAACATATTTTTGAACTCTATCGCGTCGATCCTTCGGAAGTCGTCATGATCGGTAACACGTTGCGTTCCGACATCATTCCTCCGCTTAAACTCGGCGCACAGGCCGTTCACATTCCCTATCATACATCATGGCATTTCGAACAAGGCGAAGTCGCCGAAGCAGACCGCAACAACTTCATTATTTTGCCTTCGATGAAAGACTTGCCTCAGTTGTTGGAAAAAGCCGCCCAGCGCGACGACGCAAATTTGTCGCTGGCGTTGCAGGCGGCGTGATTACTTCGTTTTGCGGGCTTCTTGCAATAATAAGATCGGCACGCCGTCACGGATCGGAAATGCCAGATTTGCTGCGTGAGAAATCAATTCCTGATTTTGCGCATCATAAGACAAAATCGTTTTCGTCAACGGACACACCAAAATCTCAAGCAATTTCGGATCGACGGCTTTGCGGTCTAGCATGGCAATTCTCCGTGTAGGTCGGCCTGTTCGGCACACGCCAATTCCAGCAAAGATTTCAGCAGCTGGCAACGCTCTTCGAATGTACCGATTTCAAGTAACGCCTGTTTTTCGGCGGGTGAAAAAGGACAAACCATCGCCAACAACGTGAAAAAACGCTGGTCGGGTACTTTTTCAGCCAAATCCCAATCCAAATACAGCTCTTCTTTAGTCAAATATTCTTTCAACTGATCGACCAGACAGCTGCGCTGCATGCATTCCGGCATAGACACTGATGGGGCTAAATCGTTTTTAAAACGGTCGAAATCAACCGTGGCAATGCGATAACCGTCTTCGTGCAGAACATGCGATTGCAAATAAAATCGTGAGACGCCGTGCAAGTTGATCAACAAGCGTCCGTCTGATGTTTCTTCGATTTCAGTGATGCGTCCTGCACAACCGACTGTGTAGTATGGGCGCGCGCCTTCTTTCATTTTCTCGGGGCATGGACAGGGTTGAATCATACCAATCAAACGATTATCTGCTAACGCAGCTTGTATCATCGCCAAATAACGCGGCTCAAAAATATTCAACGGCAAATCACCACCCGGCAACAGTAACACACCTGTCAGCGGGAAAATTGGCAAGGTCGATGGTAAAGAGGGGAATGGGGTCCGTTCCGTCATAAAAAGAAAATAGTTTGAATAAAAGATAATTCAACTGATAAGATTTCAGGCCACTGGCACGATGTCGGGCTTATACCCAAGATGGTGTATGAAGCGCAACAAATCATTAACGGAAATCACCGTTGAATGCGTATTACGCAACGGATGAAACACGCAGAATTCGGCTTCTTTGTAACGTTCTTCCACAATGATGCGAACCGTTTTTTGCGTATCATTGATCAATGCGAACGGTGTAGCAGACCCCGGAGTAACCCCTAAAATCGCAACCATCTGTTCGGGCTTTGCAAATGAAAAACGCTTGGTTTGTAATCGGTCCGACAGTCCTTTAAGGTCGACGCGCGTTTCTTCGCAGGCCACCACCAACCAAAAATTATCATTTTTATCCGTTAAAAAAAGTGATTTGCCGTGCTGGCCGGGAATATGCTTTGGCAAATCCAACACTAGCCCCTCCTCGACCGTAAAGATCGGCGGATGTTCATAGGTCGTGTGGACGACCTCTAGCTTGTCAAATAGAGTAAACAAGGCTGTCTGGTCAGGGTCGAATCCACTGAAATCGTCGATTTTTCGTATGGTTACAGGCATAAAAAAGTGTCTTGCAAAGGGTAAATGACCTGTCTAATGTGGCGTGGCTTGAGGCTTAGGGCAAGATTCTTGCTTTATTGTTTCGCACGCGGGCGTAGCTCAGGGGTAGAGCGCCACCTTGC
>JANODM010000130.1:0-2137 GCA_031412695.1 Alphaproteobacteria bacterium | reverse complement strand
ATCGTGATGATATGACGACCCGTATGTTCATTGATATGATTAATCATCGCAGCCAAGGTCGTGGATTTACCCGAACCTGTCGGACCCGTAACCAAAATAATACCACGTTCAAGTTCGGATAGTTTTTTCAAGATGGGCGGTGGCTGCAATTCCTCAAGCGACGGAATGCGGGACGGAATCGCACGGAAGACAGCGGCCGTACCATTACGCGTGGTAAAGGCGTTGACACGAAAACGCGCTTCGTCACTGAAATTAATCGCGAAGTCGATCTCCATATTTTCTTCGAAAACGGCGCGCTGATGTTCGGACATCAAAGAATAAACCATTTGACGAATCTCATCACCTGACAAGGCATCAGTGCCCAAGCGACGCAACTCGCCATGCACCCGATTGATTGGCGGATTAAGCGGCGACAAATGCAAATCTGATGCATTGTTCTGCTTGGTCGTAGCCAGAAGTTGGGTAATATCCATAAGAACGCCCTCTTCACCGAGAGATGGGAGATAAGTCGAGGCTTATCCTAGGCCGAAGCGGTTTAGAAAAGAGTTAAGGGCGAGGCTTGAGAACGAAAAAAGACCACAACCCCGCCAAAACAGGCAACATCGCACACAGGATAATGGCTGTGATCGATATTCCGTAATGACCAACGATGATGACTGTCATGATCACGACGGCGATTTCGATGACCACATAAGACACACCGATGGGATTGCCGCAATGACGGCATCGGCCACGCAACATCAGCCATGACAAAACGGGAAGCAAATCGCGTGCCGTTAACACAGAACGGCATTGCGGACAAAAAGAGCGATAAGCTGCACTGGCTTTGTCATTGCGCCAAATCGATAAGCCTCGCGGGATACGGTACACGACGCATGTCGTAAAGCTGCCTAAGGCAAACCCTAACAAGACGCCAAAAACGACAATCAACAGCGGCGGAAGATCGGCGATCAATCCGACAACGAACCAAGACGGTTGCGGATAATGTCGATCGGCACGCCCGATGCGCGATCCGGATATTCACGCGTTAAATTAAGGGCATTGCGATACGAGTCGCGCGCCTTGTCCGATGTACCTAAACGGTCATACAGCACGCCGATATTGAACGGATAAATTGGGTTGCTGGGGTCTAACGCCATCGCTTTTTGAAAGCTTCGCAATGCACTGGGCGTATCCATCATGCCTGCTTGCGTCGAGGCCAATTGACCTGCAACGGCGGCACTTTCAGGATATTGCACGCTTAACGCTTGCAAACGCGACAAGGCCAAAGATGGATTTTCTTTTTGCAACAAGCCCAAATAATTCGTCAACGCCTCAAGGTCGCGGGGATTTAAGTCCAACAATCGTTGATACGTATCCATCGCCGCGGCATTATCGCCTGATTTTTGCTGGGCCATCGCTTTGCCTGCCAAAGCCAAGGGATTAGAGGGGTTTTTCTTGAGTTCGCGGTCGTAAAGTCCGACGGCATCGCCGTATTGTCCCGCATCCATCACACGATCACCGGCGGCAACAACCGCTTGGGGTGAATTGGCGTTATAATTTTTCTTGACGAAAATTACCTGTTGCGCACGCGGCGTCACTTCGACTTGCTTGGCAAGTGCTGCATCGACCGTTGCACCTGTGACAGGTACCGCCGCATCCGCACTCAAAATATCATTCACCGCGTTCATCGTGTCGGCGACTTTTTGCGGTGACGGCGATTGCGGTGATCCCGAAGGTAACGCAGTATTTTCAGCTTTTGCCAAGACAGCATTAGGATCGATCGGCTGAAGTTGATCGGCAGGCGGAGCCGGCGGAACAGGCATGGCTGCGGCCACAGGTGCAACAGGCGCAGGCTCGACCGGTGCCGGCATAACAGGTGTTGGTGCCGCAACATCGGATACGGGCGGTGTTGCAGATGGAACAGGCTCGATAATAGGTGCAGCAGCAGGATCAACTACGGCGACAGTCGGATCAACAACAGGAGTTTCAGCAACCGCAACAGGGTCAGCCGTAAGAGGTGCCATTGCTTCGGCGGTCATGGCATTCGGATCGGGTACCGCAACAGGTGGTGCCGTCGGGTCGACAGGAGTGGTGGCAACGGGTGCAATGGCGGCAGGATCGGCAGCCACGACCGGAACGGGTTCGGGTGTGATCG